>JAUHXN010000031.1 GCA_030426865.1 bacterium
ATTTTAATCTAGTAAGAAATTAATGTTAGCATCATTATCGTATTCTTTTGCTTCTTTTCCTTTTTCAAAAATCCTTAGTGTTGGTTTTCCTATAAGTGTTACATCACTATTTTGAATTTTTAATATAGAACCTTCTCTTAAACCAACCACAATATTATCATTTTGGTGATGATACTCATTTATTCTAGTTTCTCTTGTCTCACCTTTATGAGTTGAGTGAGGATCAGGGTCTAGATAATGAGGGTTAATATTAAATGGTACAAAGCCAAATGATTCAAAAGATGGAGGATAAACTATAGGCATATCATTAGTAGTTTTAATACTAGGGCCTGCTACGTTCGAACCTGCACTTGTTCCCATATACCCTAGTCCTTCATTAACTCTTTGTTTTATTGGGTCTATTAGTCCTTTTTCATAAAGAGTTTTTAATAAAAGAAAAGTATTACCACCACCAGTGAATATACCATCACAATTTGCTATTGCTTCTGTCGGATTTTCAAATTCTTCAATACCTTTAATTTCTAATCCAGCATTTTTGAAACCGCCTTTAGCTACTGCACTGTAATTTTCTAAACTAACACCACCTGGTCTAGCGTAAGATATAAATATAAGATTAGTACAACCAGAAAAGAAATCAGCTATATCGTCTTTACAATATTCCAAATATCCCAGTGGATGTACAGTTGAAGAACTGCAAAGAAGTAAATTTAATTTATCTATCATTATTCTTTAATTTCATTTTATATAATTTACAAAAATACGAAATTTGAAACTCAAGTTATAATATGAGAGAATTACCTAATATAAATATTCCAATATCTGAGCATAAATTCCAAGATTCCAAAATCTATGACAAAGTAAGAAAGAAGTATGTAGAATGTACGCCAGAAGAGTGGGTGAGACAGAACCTAATAGACTTTCTAGTCTCGGATTATGGGTATTTGGTATCGAGGATGCAAGTAGAGATAGGATTCAAAATTAATGAAAAAGAATTTAGATTAGATATAATCTGCTATGACAAAAAAGGAAATCCCTATCTCATTGTTGAGTGCAAATCGCCTGATGTAAAACTCAATCAAACTACTCTCAATCAGATAGGGATTTATAATATCGCCCAAAAAACTCAATTCCTTCTTGTTACTAACGGCTTGGAATTTTTAGTATTCCAAACCGATTATACAAGTAACAAAATAACTCAAATAGATTTTATTCCTACTGCCCAGCAAATCTAGGACG
The DNA here is from genome assembly GCA_030426865.1 of bacterium. GTDB lineage: Bacteria > Bacteroidota > Ignavibacteria > Kapaibacteriales > UBA2268 > PGYR01. The sequence continues at coordinate 1,237 of JAUHXN010000031.1, forward strand.
TCTTCCGAACAATGAATAAATAATCGCTGATCCTGGACTCTTACCTCTTGATTTAGCTAATTTGAACTTCTGTTTCCAACTAAACTGCATAGTGTACATTGCAGGTACTACAAGAAGCGTAAGAACTGTAGAGAAACTTAGACCAAATATAATAGCCCAAGATAAAGGTGCCCAAAAGACAGTGTTATCAGAGCCAAAAGATATATTAGGGTCGAAACTCTCTAAGAATGATGCGAAATCAATGTTGAGTCCAACGGCTAAAGGCACTAGTCCTAACATAGTTGATGCTGCAGTCAAGATAACTGGAGTAAACCTAACTGTTCCTCCATCCATAATCGCATTCATTGGCTTCATACCTTCTTTTAATCTCACATCTGTGAAGTCTATAAGTAAAATACCATTGTTAACAACAATACCTGCTAAAGATATAATTCCGACTCCAGTCATTACAATTACAAACTCCATGTTGAATATAGCATATCCCAATAATACCCCAAACACACTAAATAAAACAGTTGTGAATATTATTAATGGTTTTACAGCTGAATTGAACATAGTTACTAAAATAAAGAATACTAATAACATAGATATTCCAAATGCTTTAGCTAAGAAAGCACCAGTCTCTGCTTGTTCTTGTTGTTCACCTGTTAGTTTTATACTATAACCATTTGGGAGGGCTAAATCTTCACCCGCTTTCTTTATTTTTTGATTTATATCATTTGCATTGAAACCAGTTAAAACATTTGAGCTTAATGTTACTACTCTTTCGGCATCTTTTCTATTTATTCCACCAAATGAATTTTGAAACCTTACATCTGCAAAAGCTGAAATTGGTACTTGTCTGAAATCGCCAGTCTTTTCTCTAAAAGTCAGTTTAATATTCATCAACTGATCCAAGTTTTGACGATATTCTTCTCTTAATCTAATTTGAATAGGGTAATCCTCATCACCTTGTCTATATTTAGATACTTCACTTCCGTATAGTGCTGTTCTAATTGCAGATGAAATTTGAACAGTTGAAAGTCCTTCTTTGTTAGCCTTTTCTCTGTTTATATCTACTAATATTTCAGGTTTATTTAACTCAAGATTAGATTGTAGATTTTCAATTCCTTGTATGTTTAGTGAGTCAACTAATGTGTATTTGAAATGTTTTGAAAGTTCTATAAGTTTATCAAACTCAGGACCAACAATCTCAATATTAATTGGTTTACCAGTAGGTGGACCACCTTGTTCTTTATCGACTTTTATATCGACTCCAGCAATGTCTCCAACACCTTTTCTAATTTTCTCCATATATTTCCAAGTACTTTCACCGTTTCTTTTACCGTATTCTACGAAGGCAACCGTCACTTTTCCTTTGTTAGGTTTCACACTTCTATCAGGATCCATAGGATCACCTGCTCCAATACCTACATTAGATATGACTGATGTTACTATTGGATTATCTTCACCAACTATTTCTATTACTTTATTCTCTACAATAGCTGTCAAACTATCAGTTACTTCCGCTCTTGTTCCTAGAGGTAATTCCAAGTAAACCATTACATTATTGGGGTCTGGGTCAGGGAAGAATGCTACTGGAGGAGTAAAAATTAGGAAATAGATAAAACTAAATATTAATATTCCAATTGTTATAGCTAGTACTCCAACTGGTCTAAGGGTTTTAAGAGAAAATTCCAATATTGATTTATACATCTCAATTAACCAAGGTACTACTTTGTCTTGGAAATTTTTAATAAGAATTGGAGAGATTAGGAATTTATTCAAATATCCTAAAACAACAGCAATAATTATTAGATTACCAAGAGTAGGTACACCACCTAAACTAAATAATATCCCAAATACCAATGCTATAGTTGTACCTATATAAAAACCTTTCTTAGGTTTGCCAACTTTAGTACCATCTTTAATTGCATCCATAAACTGAACTGCAAATACAGGATTAATAATAAATGCAACAAATAAAGAAGCAGTCAAAACAATAATCAATACAGCTGGCATAAAGAACATAAATTCACCGATTATACCAGGCCAGAAAAGTAGTGGTACGAAAGGAGCGAGAGTTGTCAATGTACCTGAGAATACAGCAGGGAAGACCTCGCCAGCGGCTTGGTTTGCTGCTTCTTTGATTGGTATTCCTTCTTTAAAATGAAGTCTATAAGTATTTTCAATTACAACAATAGCATTATCGACGAGTATCCCGAGTCCTAGTAGAAAGGAGAACGTTACGATAATATTGAATGTAAAGTCCAAAGGTGGTAATAGAATAAATGATATTGCAGATGATAACGGAACAGCCATACCTACATAAACTGAATTACTCACCCCCATAAAGAACATAAGTACAATTGTAACTAGGATAAAACCAATGATTACAGAGTTTATCAAATCATTGATAGCTACTCTCGTATTATTTGATAAATCACCAGTAATCTTTACACTCAAATCATCAGGAAAAGTGTTTTCTTGAAGGTCAGCAATTATATCATTAATTTGGTTAGATGCTTCAATTAGGTTCTCACCGCTTCTTTTGATAACGCTAAGAGCGATTACTGGCTCTTTGTTCATTCTAGCGTAACTATTTCTTTCTTCATTAGTAAACTCTACAGAAGCGATGTCTCTCAGGTAGACTTTATTTCCCTTACTACTGTTTACAAGTATATTTTCGATTTGCTCCGTATTATCAAACTCACCTACTACTCTCACAGATCTTTCAAGTCTGCCAACATCTAGGTTTCCACCTCCGATATTAACATTCTCATCTCTTATAGCATTGAATACGTCACCAAATGATACGTTTGCTGAAGTCATTCTATATAAATCAAGATTTACTTGAACTTCTTTTTCTAGAGCTCCAATCATATCAGCACGAGTGATCTGAGTCAATGCTTCTATTCTGTCCTGTAACTCTTCTGTATAGTTTTTCAATATATCAAGGTTGTAGTTACCAGAAACATTGATAGTCATTATAGGCATTTCAGAAAAGTCAACTTCCTGTACTAGTGGATCTTGATCTAAATCAGTAGGCAAATCACTCTTTGCCATATCAACTTTATCTGTGACTCTCTGTTTCGCAACAGCGGGGTCAACATCAGTATTGAACTCAATCGTAATTGCAGAGAAATTTTGAATTGATTGAGAAGTAATTTTCTTAACCCCTGACATTGATTTCAATTGCTTTTCAATTGGTCTAGTAACCAAATTCTCCATATCCTCAGGAGAGGTACCTTGATAAACAGTTTGTATATAAACAGTTGGGATTACAAGTTCTGGAAATTGTTCTTTAGGCAAATCCGAATAAGCCATTATACCGACCAGTACCAATATAATAGATAGCACAAATATGCTGACTCTATTATTTGTAGCCCAACTCGTTGGTTTGAATATATTAACTTTTGACATTTTTTATCTCTATATTTATTATTTAGCGGCCTTTATTAAATCACCTTCTTTCAGTCCTTCGTAACCAACAGTAATTATATTTTCAGATGGTTTAAGTCCTCCAAGTATTTCTGTTACTCCACCATAACTTTTACCTTTAACAACTATCTTTTTATCAGCTATTAATTTGCCTTCTGAATCTTTTTTTGCAACGAAAACATATTCTGTTGTACCTTCTTGTTGTAACAAGTTTGTAGGTAAAGTTAGTGCCGAGTCTATTTGCGCTGTTTTAAATCTTACAGATGCTAACATCGATGGTTTTACTTTATTATAAACTGACTTAGGCAAATCAACAAAAACACTTACTGTTCTATTAGCTTTATCAATTGATTTAGAAATAGCACTAATTTTTAAATCAAGTGTATCTAAATCTAAGTCCGGAAAAAAAACTTCAGCACTTTCACCTTTGTTCAATCTGTAAGATACAGATTCAGATACATCAGCTCTGACTTTCAAATCGCTTTCACTTACTATATGAAAAGCTGGGAAATTAGGAGAAGCCATTTCACCTTCTTTTATATATACTTTATCTATTACACCGCTAAAAGGTGCAACTATTCTCATATTAGAAAGCTCTTCTTTTAATATAGATAATCTATTTTCCATAGATTCTAAATCATTTTTAGCTTTCAAATACTCTAGTTCAGAGCCGACATTTTTTTCCCAAACTCGTTTCTGTTTTTCAAAGATTGTTTTTATAAACTCATAACTATCTTTTGCTTCTTTTAGCCTTTTATTAACCATCTCATCATCTAAAAGAGCTAATAATTGACCTTTTGAAACTCTTTGACCCTCTGTTACTTTCACTGATGTTACTAAACCCATCGACTTAGGGCTCATATCTACATCTTGATCAGATGCTACTTCACCATATAAACTAACAAAGTGTGAAAAATTGTTTTTGCCTAAATTCATTAGTTCTACTGGAATTGCTTTTTTCTCATCACCTAGTTGACTTCTCAATTCAGAAATCTTAGTATCTAATTCTGCTCTTTCAGACTCTAATTTTTTTAATCTTTCTTCTATAGATATTTCAGAATTTTCATTTTCTGAACACCCCATCGCAAATAATGTAATTATTACTGCAGTTATTGATATTATTAATTTTGTTTTCACTTAATGTTACCTTATTAATTATTTATTTTCTAATTTATACTTATCTGAATAGTTACCAAGTAGTTGGTCTAATTGTGCATATGATATAAGTAATTCAAATTTTGTTCTAAGATTATTGATCTTTGCCGTTCTAAGAGCTAAATCAGAGTCATTGATTTCAAGTAGAGAGCCAATACCTTCTTCATATCGAATTTTAGAAATATCATAACCCCTTTGTGCTTGACTTATGTTCCTAATATTAGCTTCCAATTGTTTTCGTGATGATTCTATTCTCTTTACAAGATTTTTAACTTGAGATTTCAATGTTAATTCAACTAACTCTGTCTGAGTTTTAGTTTTTTTCAAATCTAATTCTGCTTTTTCTACTTTAGCATTGGTCTGTAAACCAGAGAAAAGATTCATTTTAAACCTTAATCCAACTTGTGAAGTAGTTGCTGTAGGGAAGTTAAAGTCATCTGATTGCCCTTGCAATGAATAGTTCCCGAATGCCGAAAGAGTAGGTAAATATTCAGATTCATAGACGGCTATGAAATCCTTGTTAACTTCCTCTTGCATTGATAAAGCTGATAATTGTGGATTGACTAAAAGTATTTTATCTTCAATTTCATCAATTTTATCGTCATTATTATATTCTTCGTCAAATGAAGTTAACTGATCAGTCAATTCAATATTTATTTGTGGTTCCATGCCCATAATCACTTTTAGATTATTCTTAGCATTCTCATATTCATTTTCAGCAGATATTAACTGTGGTGCAAAGTTCTCTACTTGTACTTCTGCTCTAATCATATCATATTCACCTATCAAACCTTCTTCATAAAGAGCCTTTATATCTTTGAAACTAGTTTCAGCATTAGTTTTACTTGCTTTTACTAATTCATAAGATTCTTTTTGTAACAAAGCTTGTAAATATGCACTCTTTACATTAAATACTAATTCATCTACTTTAACATTCAAGTTCAACTTAGCTGCATCATAGTAGTTATCTGCACCAGATATAGAGCGAAATACTGCTGAATTGAAAATAGTTTGTGATACATCTATTCTTGCATCTATAGCATTATCCGAAGATGCATCTATAAATTGACCACCAGTATTTGTACTCCCATCAGGAGAAGGGAAAAGTCCACCTGAAATGTAGAATCTCATTGGCTCCAAATAACGAGTATAATTCGCACTTAGATCCACACTAGGTAATGCATATCCATATGCCTCATCAACTTCAGCTTCTGCTTTGTTTACATCATAAAGTGCATTCTTTAGTTGTTTGTTGTTCTCAAGTGCTTTTTTAATCGCTTCTTCTAACGATACCTTTTCTTGAGCATTTATATTGAATGTTGCAAACAACAAAATAGTAAAAAGAGCAATTATGCTCTTACCGTAATCCATGTTAGTTCCTTCTGATTTATTTTTTTTCATTTTGTTCATTCTCTATTAACTTATTGTATTTAGTGTATCCTTCACGTGAGAATACCCCTTCGAAGAAAATCATACTCAAATAGTCATATAATTCTTCCATCGAATGCTGATTGCTGTCTATTGCTATAGTAAACATGTGGTTCATCATAGCATAGTACATTTCTGAAACTATTTTTATTGGTATGTCTTTTCTGAAATAATTCTCTTTTAATCCTCTAGTATAGAAATCTTCGAAAACTTTGACTATACTATCTCGTCTTAATTCTTCAATTTTAATTGAGAGTTCAGGAGCATTTCTTTTTAGGTCTTTAAGGAAAGTTATAGGTGCGTTAGTTAGATCTTTAGCATTTCTATATCCTATTAAACGCATTTTCTCTAAGAAGTCTATGTCCAAGTCATATATGTCTTGAAACATATCCATTTTTTCAGATTTACGGCATTTCATTACTTCCCAAAAAATATCCTCTTTACTGTTAAAGTATTGATAGATAGTTTTCTTACTTACACCTGCGACCTTTGCCACTTCGTCAACTGTAACTTTAGTATAGCCAAACTGCATAAATTCTTTTTGCGCAGCTTGTATTATTCTCTCTTTGGATGTTATTGTAGTTTGTTTTGTCATTATCAGGAAACTATTTACACTATATTAGTTTATTATTTTACAAAATTATGCTTCAATAACGAATAATCCAACATAAAAGTTCACTAGGAAACTAAAAAAGTATTGCCAGTTTCCGTACTATTTTATCTTATTTTATGAAATTGGTTTTAGATTAAACCTGATAGTTTCCTTATTATCCATTCTGTAGCAAAGCATACGAGAGATAAAATAAGAAAAAGGGGGAGATTCCAAAGTGCATAATCTTGCTTTTTTGATATAAATTGCTCTTTAAAATTGTCTTTGGATTTTATATCATTTACTAGGTTTTCGATATTGTTTGAATAAAATTTACCGTCTGTAGCTTGGGAAATACTCAAAAGTAAATTCTTATTCATAGTTAATTCTGAATACTCAGGATTCATCTCTCCGACTATAAATCTACCATTGCTTTTTCCCATTAAATCTTTACCTATGCTTGCTTTACCTTCGTATAGATAATCACCTTTTGAAAGATTTTCTAGCTTATAATAATACTGACCATTGCCTATATCAGATAATAATATCTCTCTTGGTTTAGAATTATCACTTTTTATTGATACAGCAATTTTAGCTTCATCAACTGGCAAATAACTGTCATCATATAATTGAGCAATAAACTCAACGGATTCACCTTCTGTATAAGTTCGTTTATTAGTTTTTAATACGAATGAATCAAAACTATTATCTATACTCAACCAACGAATACTGTTGTCCATTAATTGTGAGTATAAATCTACGACTTCTTTACCTTTTGATAGTTCTTCTGCATATCCTTTCAATTTCCATCTTTGTAGGCCGTATCCTAATATAAATATTCCTCTTTTATTCCCTAATGTCCTAGACAATATAAGTGGTTCATTCATAGAACTATTACCAAATGTATAGTTCATCAATATATTAGCCTCGGGATTTGGCTTTATGAAAGTTTCAGTTTTAGAAATAGGGGGGAGAGCATTCCATTTTTCTATATCACTATTGTCACCATTTACTCTTAATATTGAATTTCCTACTTCTTTTGCGTTTACACTTGGTAATACTTCCATTTCGTTTCTTCCTTCCGAAAGAACTGTGAAAGGCACATGTTCTCCTAATTTTGCAAGCTTTTTATAGTCTATATCTGCTGAAGCAATAAACAGAAGTGGTTTACCCCTATCTAATTCTCTTTTTATTAACTCTATATATTTAACGTCTGTCGATGAATTAGGAAAACCTATTAGAATGATTATTTCTGCGTCTTGTAAATCCTTTTGCTTGAATTCGTCGTAAAAGGTGGTTGCGTTTTTTTGGACGTACCTGTGCAATTCCTGATTCTTATTATCTGCTAATTCTTTAATCAAAAAAGATACATCGTAACTAGGGCGACCACCGAATAATGCAATACTTTTCTTGTTCTCCAGTACTCTAATAATATCAGATTTACTATTATTTAGCTTTGTAATCTCTTCATCAAAGCTATCTACAGTTGCATTAAGTTTATAATTACCAGGTTTATCAGGAGTAAATGAGAATTTGAGCTTATATCTATTTTGGTTTTTATCTAACTTGACTTTCTCTTCACCTACTAATTTTCCATTTGTTGTTACTTTTACATTAACTTCTCTATCGTAGATACCATTAGCATCTAAATTAATGAAAATAGGAGTAGGAGTATTAATGTAAGAAACCTCATTTGTTATAAGATCTGTTATTTTCAAATCCTTTGGGCTACTAGTATCGCCAATCCCAACTGTAAAAACTGGTTTACCAAAGCTCTGAGCTGCGTAGAAAGGGTTTTCACCTGCATTATATGCGCCATCAGTTAATAGAACTACCGCTTGTATATTTGAGGTGTCTTGTCTATACTCTAATTCTCGCAATGCCTTCGAAATATCAGTACGTTTGCCAAAACTACCTAAACTAGTCAAACTATCATAACTGATATCATTTATATTATCTGAAAAACTAAAATAGATATCTTCGTCATTGGCTTTTTTATTTATTTCTTTTAAAATATCAGAGTAAACTTTTTTTCTATCTATACTTGCATCTTTTATAGTAATAGATTCACTATTATCAATTAGATATGCAATTTTAGGTTTTATAACTTCATCGAATGAATTAGTAACAATCGGTTGGAATATAGCAAATAGCAAAAGTAGCATACCTATAATACGTAACGAGAGAAGGGTAAATCTCTTTACCCCTGATATTGGTGGGTTCGTATTTCTATATGAATAGAAACTAACACCAATTATAAGTAAAGCTAATACTATAAATAATACCCAAGAACCACTAATCGCCAAGCTATAAGAATTCATTAACTAAATCGTTTGTTGCAAAATCATTAATACGAACTAGCAATTTATAAAGTTTAATATCAGCAATAAAATAAAATATCGCTGAACTTTATTATTTTGCATTCTTTATAATAACAAAAACTAAAAAACTATGGCATTAGAATATTACCAAGCCGAAGTATATAATATAATTCAAGAAACTCCTTCAGTTAGAAGATTCCAACTCCGATTTAATGATCTAGATGTATTTGATTTCAAAGCAGGACAATACGTAAAAGTTGATATGCCTCTTAATAGTACTAAAAACTATCGCCAGTACTCTATATCATCTGAGCCAGTTGGAAACAACGAAATTGAACTTCTAATTGTATTCAAAGAAGGTGGAGACGGTACTAACTATCTATTCAATCATGTTAATGTAGGTTCTATGCTTACAGTATCGAGAGCATTGGGTAGATTCGTATTACCTGACACTATAGATAAAGAAATTTGTTTTATATGTACTGGTGTAGGTTTAGCTCCGTTTCGTTCAATGTATCTGGATGTACTTAATAAAAACAAACCTCACAAAGGCATGCATCTTATATTCGGTACTCGTAATAGGGAAGACCTATGTTACCCGGATGAACTTTTTGCGTTAGATAAAGAAGATAATAATTTTCATTATCATCCAGTTCTTTCACGTGAAGAAAGTCCAGATTGGACGGGTAGAAAGGGTTATCTACATCCTATATACAAAGAGTTATTCGCAGAAAAGCCAGACGCTATCTTTTACTTATGCGGATGGGATGATATGATAAAAGAAGCCCGAGCTAACCTAATGGAAATAGGATATGGTAGAAGAGATATCTTATTTGAGAAGTATGATTAAATAAAGCAAATTAAAAAAACCGGGCGTTATTAAACTCCCGGTTTACCACTAAAATCATTTTTTAATTTTCTACAACTTTATTCACTCCCTTTAAAAGAAGCCAAGCAGTTAATGAAAATTCACCTAATACTCCAGATACTATAACAAAGCTTTCTAAGTAGTCTTTGTATTGTGAATAGTTATTTATTGAAATTTGTGCGATACTATCAACAATATATCCAATCCCTGATAGTAAAATTAATAATCCTAATAGCTTAGGAAATAAATCTGATTTATATAGTAACTTACTTAATAAAATCAAATGAATACCAAAGACAATAAGTCCATAATTCCATACTAGATTAAAAGTTACAAAAGGTTGCATAGAAAACATCGAATTCAAGTCTTGAGTACTATTTACTAAGCTTATTTCAATTAGACTTTTAATAGCAACAAAGAAAATACATGCATTAATTACTCTTAAAATAGATGAAATTAGAGCAATTTTATTATTAGTTTCTTTAAAAATTAAATATAATGGCCAAGATAGTAAAAGATCAACTAACACCATTATAATAAATGATAAGATACCATAATTATACGTTTCAAAATTATTTGTAATATTTTCAAATGTGCTAATCCCATCACCAGCAACAACCATATTCTCAAGAACATAAAAGTTTCCAAAAAAGCCTGTAATAAATATTATTAGATATCCTAGGCCTGTTAATCTTGCAATAGTTTTAATATTTTTCATTTTTTATCTCAATTGTATATATTTATTAATGTTGAGAAGTTATAATTATGTTTCCCTTCTTGTGACCCGTATCTATATAGGCATGAGCTTGAGCAACTTTTTCAAGAGGGAATTGTCTATCAATTACAGTTTTTAACTTCCCCTCCTTAAATATATCTAAAAGCTTAAAAATCAATTCTTTTAACTCATCTTTCTTCTTCATACCTGTAGCTTCGAATCTAGCTTTTTTAGACCCTATAACAGAAGTCCAGAGCATTTGTAAAAGTAAACTCAGTTTTAAAACTGGCGAAATATACTTACCATCTTTTGAAAGAATATTTTTAACTTTTCCGAATGAGCTCACTCCAATTGTATCATAAACTAGATCATACTTTATACTGCTATTTAGATAATTTTCAAGGGAGTAATCAATAACACAATCAGCACCAAGTGACTTCACTAAACTAATATTCCTATTACTACATACTCCCGTAACTTCGGCTCCATAATACTTTGCTAGCTGTATAGCAGAAGTTCCTAAAGAACCTGATGCACCGATGATTAGAACTTTTTGATTTGCCTTTATCTCGCCAACATTTTTCAAAAAATTTATGGAAGTAAGGTGTCCATCACTATATGTTGCAGCTTCTTGGAAACTTAGATTCTTTGGCTTGCCAATAATAACATCGTCTTGTGAAATTGTAATATACTGAGCATTAGCGCTAAACTTTGTAGTAGACTCTCCGAAGACTTCATCATTTACTTTAAAATTATAAACTTTAGACCCTTTGCTTATAATTACTCCTGCAAATCCAGTTCCGGGTATATTATTTTTTGGTTTGGTGATACCTAAGAATAATCGACCAAAATACGGTTTTCCTCTTCTCATCATACTATCAGCACGAGTCGAAGAACTAAACAATACTTTTACAAGCACTTCATTTTCTTTTGGTATTGGTAAGTCTACTTCTCTATATTTTATTACCTCTGGCGACCCATAACCAGTTAATACTGAGGCGAACATCTTTTTATTTTCCATAATAAATCTCTTTTTTAGTGATACAATTAATAATTGATTCAAAACTATTACAAGTTTTAACTGCAATCGTTCAGAAAAAATATTAATGAGTTCGAAATTATAATTTAGAACTAAATATTATGGAAACTCTATGTTTGACTTTTAATAAATTGGCTTGGAGTCATACCCGTTTCTTTCTTAAAGTAAGTATTAAATGTAGTCTTAGAATTGAAACCACTTTCGAAAGCAAGTCCGATCAAGGAAATATGACTATTAGATGAATCTAAAGCTAATGTTTTGAAATGAGAAATTCGGTAATGATTTATAAATTCATTAAAATTTTTATTGATTTTTTTGTTCAATATCCAAGAAAGATGATTAGGGTGTATCTCTAAAAGATCTGCAAGTGATCGTAGTGATAAATCTGGGTTAAGAAAAGGGGATTCTTGCTCGACGAATTCTACCAATTTTTTAATAATTGCCTGTGAAGTTGTTTCATCAAGTAACTCAGGTTTACTGTCTTTAACTTCTATAATAAAAGAAATATCTGGATAAATCTTTTCCTCAAATTGATAGTATCTATTGTCATTCCTTAGTTTTTTAGCTAACGGGTCAGAATAGCTAATAAGAAAAATCGGAGACTGATTAGATAGAGACTTTTCAAGTAAATGAAATGCATCGTCAAAACGATTTAGAAAAATATATGAAAGGAAAAGATAAGAATGAGCTTGAATTGCGGAAGAATGTCTTGCTTTTTCTTCTAATTTGGATAATAGATTTTCTGACTTTTCTTTCTTCCTATCAACTATATAAGAAAGGCATTCAATTCCAAGTATATCGTCTATTATAGTTATTTCTTCAGGTAATTCATTTATAAGTTGTAAAGCTCTCTTGGTATCTTGCATACATAATAAGTTATAAGCTTTTACTGTTAATGCAGGAATATTCTTCGGATTATCATTCAATAATTCATCTAGTATAGAAATAGAATTGTCATGATTTCCTATCCGATAATTGTAAAATGCTTTATAGAACAGAGTCTCTTGATTCAGTGGGTCAAGGTCTAAAGCGTAGTTAAGATGTTTAAGCGCATTTTCCATATCACCGATTAAAGTATATAAGAATGACATGAATTGCTGTCCTTCAGGATAATTCTTTTTAATATTTATTGATTTATAAGCATGTTTGAAGGTACTTACAAAATCACAATTCAGAAAAAATGAAATATTTGCTAGTAAGTAATAGACTTTAGGGTTATTAGAATCCAATTCTAATGCTATATTAGTATGTTCAACTGTTTTTGTCCATGCAACCTGTGCATCCATAAATCCAGTAGTACCTAAAAAGCTATATGCATCAGCTATACCTATGTGAGATTCTAAATGTTGTGAATCTAGCTTTAGTGCTTGACTATATAAATCAATAGATTTCTCTACATCTGCAGGATTCCATCTATTAAAATAATAACGGGCCTCTAAAGACAGTTTATAAGTATCAATGCTATCAGTTTGAGCTTTAACTAAATGTTCAACTATTTCAATATGACCTATATTTTCTCTTAGTTTCTCAGCAATTTGGATGCTAATCTCATCTTGAATCTCAAATATATTATCAAGATTTCTGTCCCAACTATTTGACCAAATATGAGTATCATCGATTGCATTAATTATTTGAGAAGAAATTCTAACTTTATCGCCACTCATCCTAACACTACCAACTATAGCAATATTTACATTTAGTAACTCGGCAATTTCAGACATCGGGACTACTTTATTTTTAAAATAAAACGATGAAGTTCTTGATATTATATTTATTTCATCTAGTTTTGATAGAGCAGAAATAATCTCCTCAGTAATACCATCACTAAAGTATTCATTGTCTTTATTTGATGACAAATTTATGAAAGGAAGGACTACTATAGTTAATTTTTTATTCAATATTGCTATTCGGGTAGTTGAATTTTTAAATTCAAAAAAATAAACTAAACCACCAAATTACAAACTTCCTTTTTTTCAAGTAAATGAGTTTTAATTCATGAACTAAGTTTTTTAGAAAAATTATATTCAAAAATTGTAGATACTATTATAATTTATAGAAGGGTGTTTTCATTTTAAGTTTAATCTATTTTTTATCTAACGTCATTTCAAAGAATTGATTCCAATCATCTCCTCTTTTATATTCTCCTCTCTCATATTCTCCTCTCTCATACCATTGTCTATTTTCATTTAGCCAAATAATATAACGTACGTTTTCATTCGGATACCAAAAGAGTTTATTTTCAATCAACTCTGCTTTGAATTCTGCGTTCTGACCACTTGGTAAAAATGACCTGAAAGTATAATTTTCTTCTGCTTTATTATAAGTTAGAATAGCTAGTGCATTATGCACGACTTTTCCATTTGAAGTTCCCTTACCTTCTATTAGTATAGCTGTCGAATCTAATTTGAACTCAATTTCTTCAGTCTGATCAAAATTTGATTTTCCTCCTCTTCCCGCCATCCATCCAGTTCCTTCCCAATTACCAACCATAAAACTCAGTTCAGATATTTTTGATTTGGATAATGAGTCTGTTTCAGAAGATTGAGAGAAAGAAGTATTAATACTGAAAATTAGCAAGAAAATAATTAGACTTGTTTTCATAAAATTAGGTCCTTTTGTTTTAAGAATATACTAATATACGAAATATGGTATTAATTTATAAAATCAAAAAAATATTTGGAATACAGGAATTTTAATAAAAATTGTGAAGTTGTAAATATAATTAGCACATCTATGTTCTTATTTTAAATAATAACTAAGGTCTATGATAAATAAAAGTAGTAATTGATTGGGAATGCTTTCGTTTAAGGTTTTAGGTTCTCAATTTTCCACAGAGTTGGTAGCTGCCAATCATATCTTACAGCTAATAATCGGAATACAACTACAGAAATAAGGCAAATTACTTCGATTGGTATTATGGGTATATCTACATCTTGCAATAGGAAAAAGAATACACCACCAAAAATACAAGTTGTAGCATATATTTCTTTTTCAAAAATTAGTGGTATATTATTTAAAAGTATATCGCGAATAACTCCACCGAAACAAGCAGTTATAGTTCCTAATGCAATACAAATTGCAGGATGAAGACTCAATGATACTCCCGTTTGAACACCAACTACAGTGAAAAATCCTAAGCCAATAGAATCAAACAATAGTAAGATTTTGTGGTAGTTTTGCAATACCCTAGTAAATGAAATAGCTGCTATAGTACTTAGAATAACAACAAACCCTGAACTCAGATCAAGCATCCATTTGACTGGTAATTCACCTATCAAGACATCA
>JAUHXN010000032.1 GCA_030426865.1 bacterium
CAAATATTATCTTCTCAATCAAAGATACATAAACTAATTAATTAGGTCTTTTCAAATTAAAGAAAAAAAGTTTAGAGTTTAATTTGCGTAATTAAGATTGTTCTCTTCACCTCATAATCTTTCATTTAAATCTTGTCTGCCGATTATAGTCATTATATCAACATCATTGTTATTTAATCTGAAGTATATACTGTGAACTCCACATACACAACGTCTGTAATCTTTTTTTATATGTCCAACCGATTCAAAAGAATAAGGTCGTTGAGCGACTAAATCAAAATAATCAAAAAATGTATTAAAGTATTTGTCTGCTTGTGTAATACCAAATTGTTTCACACCGTACTGGTGTATACGAATCAAATCATTTTCTGCCTCTTTACTTATTCTATAGCTAGTCATTGAGCAAGGACTTAGATTTGGCTAAAATTGACTCTTTGCTATTATTTGTAAACCCACTCTCTTCTGCTTTTTCTATTTTAGCTCTTATCCAGTCAACTTCAACTTGTTGCTTTCTCGCTTGTCTAATCAAGTCGTTGACTAGCTCACTTTTGCTAGAGTATTCGTTACTCTCCACTTGGCTTTTCAACCATTCATCGTTTGGCTTTGTAAATGTAATACTTTGTCTTGACATGAATCTTCTCTTTAGTTGATGCAAATATACACCATATACGAACCAACGGCAAATGTTATTTTGAAGTGATTTGTTATTTGACTTATGCTTTACTAAACAAGAAACATTAAAATGTACTTACAGCTTCATTTCATATTGTAAAACATCAGGGATCCTTTCCTCCAATATTTCAATTAATTCGGGTTGCATAAACTCGTATACATCTTCTATATGCAAGACATAAATTGGAGGTAAATCTATTTGTCTGTATTGTTTTACTATTCTAGACTTGTGCTCATCTTCCATTACGAATATGGCATCTGACCAACTTATCTTTGTTTCGTTTATTTGAGATGGGCTTTTGGGACTCAATCCAGCAGATTGCATATTGAAGGCCCTCTCTCTTCTATAGAGAGCTTCGGCTGTCTTACTTCTACGCTTATTTCGTCCGCAAACTACTAATATGTTGGGGGTGTTGTTCATACTGATTGTAAAATACGAAATATTTGCAGTATTTTTTACAGCGAATGAGGGGGGTATTACAGGAGTGGGTCGTGAAACAAAATATTATCAGTCCTTGTTTTTTTTCTCAACCAATTCTATTTCTAAGTTGTCTATATTATTTATATTATACTCTGGATTAGAAATCAAATATTTATAGAATGATTCTCCAAATTCATCAATCGATTTTAATAATTTAATTATTGATTCATTTTGAATAATAATAATTGGAACAGGTTCATGTTCAAATCTACTTAGATGTGTTTTTACACGTAAAATACCACATTCAATATCATTAATTACAACTCCTGAATTTTTATCTATATAAAGTGAGAAAAAAGGCGCATCTATTATTAATAGTGGAATCCCAATTGAATGAAGGTTTTCTTCTTTGTTATATGTCTCATTCTCGTTTTCATTTTCCTGATAATAATTATAAGATTTAATAATTGTATTTATTGCTTTGTAGATAGTTTCATCACTTGTTGTGAAACCTTGTATTAATTTGAACCCATATCCTGTTTTCTCGGGTAGAGATATAGTTCTAGGACTACCTGACAACATAATCCGGCTCATTATATCATCTATTCCATAAATTTCCCCTAATGAAAAATTGTCTAATTTGGATGAATTTTTAGTCAGGAGTAAGAAAGGTTTGGTTGATTTTTTACATTCAATAATTAAATTAAAATTAAAACCTAATTTGTTATCACTACCCCAATATTTAGTAGCAAATAAATCTAGTTCTCTATAAATACTATTTTCAGTATCATGATATATATGTGAATTTATTATGTTATAATCTGATTCGAATAATATTGATTCTGTTTTTAATTCTAGAGGGTATCCAGTTTTATTTATCCAATCTTCTAATTTACTTTTTATATCCATATTTCTGTTATTCTCTTTTTTCTAATTCTATTTTACTTATGAAGTTTTGCAATAGCGAAATAGTATTTAATGATTATTTGATTTTTAACTAATAATTATAGATATTATTAAGAGTGTGATTTATTCCCACGCCAATTGGATTAATTTTAATTAACTCCAAAGCATAGTCAATATTGTTAGCTATTATTATACCTGTATTTGCTCTATAAGTTATTGGAGTTTGCTGGTTTTGTTGATATGTCGGTTCATCAACATATTTGTAACCTGAAATTATGGCCGCAACTTTAAATTCATTAGTATGTTGCATTTTAAAGACTACTGGTCCACCTGAAAATCCCGGATTATTATAACCATCAAGTAAAAGATAGCTACCAACTTGGTCACTAATTATTGCAGATAATGTGGCTTTTTTGACTAAGGGCATTGGGAAATTTCTATTGATTTTATTATCTCTTTCATCTTGAATCATATATGGGAAACCTAGAAAATATGTATCTTGTCCGTATGTTATTCCACTAGCATCAGGTACCAAAGGTAATCTTGCAAGAATTTGATTAACTGAAATTACTGAAACATCAGCATAATTGTGATGTCCCACTATATTTGCAGTTAGTGTTTCCCAATTACTATTGTAGTATAATTCAATTAGATTCCCGTTTTGAAACCCATCAATTACATGTTTAGCGGTTACTAAATATTGTTTGTTTTGCACATCAATTGCAAAGCAAGTTCCAGTACCACCTCCATAGCGAAGATGAAATACTCTTTGTATAACATTAGTTGTTATCATGCAGTACCTTACTATTAAGACTTTAATTAAAAGATTATTCTAAAACTTTAGCACAATTGTGCCTGCAATGGAAGTTCCAATAGCCCATACTGTTTCAATTGTAGTAATAACTCCACTCTTTACTTTTGTAATGATCTTATCGTTTCTTTGTTTTGTTTGTTCCATATCTGTTTCCTTTTTTTTATTAGTTATTTGGTTCAATATTAACCTTAATATTATTAAAGAAGCTACTAGAACAAACACATTGCAGTACACAGATGCTACCCTTTCGGATTTAAATTATTTTATTAATTTTTCTATGCAATATGTTCTGAAAACTGTAAAATTTTCTTTTGCTTGATTTACATTAACTCTAAGTTCTTTAATCCACTTCATATATATTTCTTTATCCCTATGGTCAGGCATTAACATAATTGAATTATCATCTCGAAAAGTGTGGAATTTTTGATTTATAAAATTATCAACATTTAAGATTGATAATTTCAATTTCTCTCTAAAATATTCAAGATCAACATGATGAAATTTTGAATCTAGTCTGTTTAGTTCTATTCTAAGATCAGATATTATATCTAAATCTGGTTCTAAAATGGTAAGGTTTGTATTTATATGATCAAATAGAATGTTTATATTTGTTAATGAAACAATATCATCAATTCGTTCAATCAAAGACTCGTCATATTTAGTTTTTCTCAACAATAATAAAGTTTCTTCCTTTATGATGTGTGAAGTATGATAAATAGCAATTGAAAGGAAAATTAATGCAACAAAAAAAATAGCATAATTTGATGTTTGAGATAAAATTAGTTCTAATGAAAAGAAATTATTCTTTATAGCTAATTTACTAATATTAATATTCAATAATGTCCCACTTAGAAGAGCAAATGAATACCCAATAAAGGCAAAAATAATTCTTTTCCGAAGATCTTTATTAAAAAATCTATCCGTGAGTTTTAAGAGTATTATGATTACTCTATCTTTTACCTTAATTTGATTATACATTTAATATATTCGTAAATTCTTTAATTCAATTAACCCAATATACAAAAAACCCCAACATTTTCTGCTGGGGTTCGTAAAAATTAATTTGCTTTGTGTAATTAAGATTATAGAATCTCGATTATCATTGCATTAGCTTCGCCGCCACCTATACAAAGAGTAGCCAAGCCGTATTTGCCACCAGTACGTTTCAGTGCATAGATTAGCGTAGTCAATATACGTGCTCCAGATGCTCCGATTGGATGACCTAAAGCAACTGCACCACCGTGTATATTTACTTTCTCTCTGTCTATCCCTAATTCTTTGATAGAGTGCATAGGCACTACTGAGAAAGCTTCGTTGATTTCAAATAAATCGATATCGCTAACTTGCATATTCGCCTTTTTCAATACTTTCTGTATAGCAGAAGTAGGCGCAGTAGTGAACCACTCAGGTGCTTGCGCGTGTGAGCAGTGAGCTATGATTCTTGCCAATGGCTTAAGGCCAGCAGCTTTTGCAGCTTCTTCGTCTTGAACTACTATCGCGCATGCACCATCGTTCAGATTAGATGCGTTTGCAGCAGTTATAGTACCATCTTTTTTGAAAACTGGTCTTAGTTCAGGTATCTTATCAAATCTAACTTTACCAGGATCTTCGTCTTTATCGACTACTATATCACCTCTTCTATCTGCAATCGTAATAGGTATTAACTCTTCAGCAAAGTAACCTTTTTCTTGAGCTTCTAATGCTCTTTTATAAGAACTAGTAGCGTATTCATCTTGTGATTCACGAGAAAAATCATGTTCACCAGCACAAATCTCACCAGCATTCCCCATGTGGAATTTGTTGTATACGTCCCATAATCCATCGTGTACCATAGAGTCTATTAGCTCTGTATTACCCATTTTGTAACCATTTCTAGCTCCAAGTAATATGTGAGGTGAATTAGACATTGATTCTTGGCCTCCGGCAACTATAGTTGTCGCATCGCCAGCTTTGATAGCTTGGTCAGCTAACATAACAGCTTTCAGACCTGATCCACATACTTTGTTGATAGTCATACACTCCACTGACTGAGGTAAACCAGCATAGATAGCTGCTTGGCGTGCAGGCGCTTGACCAACTCCAGCTGTTAGCACGTTACCCATTATAACTTCGTTTACATCTTCGCCCTTTACACCAGCTTTAGTAATAGCTGCTTTGATTGCTTCTGCGCCCAACTGAGGGGCTGTTAGTGGTGACAAACCACCCAAAAAACCACCTATAGGAGTTCTAACTGCTGATAAAATTACTGTACTCATTATTCAATCCTTTTTTTTAATAGTTCAAATTTTCATTAGTTTTATAATGTTTTAATGACATTATTATTTTTTCTTTTCACAAATTTAAGAAAATTAAATAGATGAAACTTATTTACGATGAATTTGGTCCCGCATTAACTAATACATATATAGTTATTGACAAATCAACTAACTATGCAGTAGTTATAGACGTACCTCCGAACAGTTTAGATTTTATTAATAAAACTTTAAAAGAAGAATCGGCAGAGCTAAAAGAAATATGGCTCACTCATTCTCATTGGGATCATACGGCAGACGCACCAGAACTTAGAGATCAGCATAATGTCCCTGTTCTTTTGCATTCGGATGATGAGTATAGATTAATAGATCCAAATGCTTATATAGGTGGTTTTCCTCTACCATTTGATATGCGTGGAATAAAAGCAGATAAGTATATTAAAGAAGGGGATGAGTTAATACTTGGACATCAGAAATTCCGAGTATTAGAAACTCCCGGTCATACAGAAGGTGGAGTAATATTTGTCAATGATGAAAAACAGACCGTAATAGTCGGCGATACTATATTCAAACAAAGTATTGGACGTACAGATTTGCCTGGTGGTGATTTCTTGGTATTGATGAATAGTATTAAAAATAAAATTCTGACTTTACCTGATGACTATGCTCTATATCCAGGCCACGGACCCCGTACTACTGTAGGTAGCGAAAGAAAAGTAAACCCATTTATAAAGCAATATATTGTAAATCAATGAAAAAATATCTCTTATTAAGTTTAATTTTATTTCTTAGTGGTTGCTATTCATTTACAGGTGGAAATATTCCAGCTCATCTGAAATCGATTTATATACAGCCAGTTTTGGACCAATCTGGATATGGAAATCCATTGTTTCGTGACAAATTAGCTCAATCGTTAATAGATGAATTCAGAAGTGATAACTCTTTTAACATCAACGAGAACCCTGGTGGAGATGCCAAATTGGAAATCAACATAACTAATATCTCTGATGCACCGATAGCTGTATCAAGTGGCGCAATAGAAACTGAAAGAAGAGTAACTGTTCGGTGTAAAGCGAGTTACTACGATAATGTAAAACGAAAAGAGATTTGGAGTAAGGATTTCTCAGCGTATCAGAACTATGAACTTAGTAATGCTCTAGCTAATAGGAATGAGGCAATAGACCTTATATTGGAGCAAATAGCCAATGATGTCTTGTTAGCAGTTGTATCGGGTTGGTAAGTACCAAAATCTAACTTATCATCATATTTGGATAAAGTCCTAAAAAGAGATAAATTAAATTTTTGAAGCAGAATTATAACGGAAAATGAAATATACTTGTTTCGTATTGTTTATTTTTTTCATAACTTTGCTGTTTATTTTAGTTACAAAAAGGTATATAATTTCCGAATGGAAAGTTTACTTATAGCTATTTACTTTGTTGCACTTACAATACTCTTTGGATTCGGTATCCACGGAATAGTGCTACTTCACTACTATCGCAAAACTCGTAAACAGGATATGCCCGATCTAAAAGATCCAGAGGAATGGCCTGTTGTAACTGTACAACTACCAATGTTCAATGAACTCTATGTTGTTGAGCGTCTAATCAAATCTGTTTGTGAAATAGATTACCCGAAAGACAAATTAGAAATTCAAGTATTGGATGACTCTATTGATGAGACTCAAGCACTAGCTAAAAAGCTTTGTGATGAGTATCAGAAGAAAGGATTCGATATTTCATATATCCATAGAACTGACCGATCTGGTTACAAAGCTGGCGCCTTGAAAGAAGGACTAAAACATGCGAAAGGCGAATTTGTAGCTATATTCGATGCTGATTTTGTACCGAATAGTGATTTCTTGAAAAGAACTGTACCTCACTTCCAAAACGAAAAAGTAGGTATGGTACAAACAAGATGGGAACATATTAATGGTGATCAGTCATATCTAACTAAAGCTCAAGCTATTGCGTTAGATGGGCACTTTGTTATAGAACAACAAGTTCGTAACAAAGCTGGCTTTTTCATTAATTTCAATGGAACTGCAGGTATATGGAGAACATCTTGTATCGAAGATGCTGGTAATTGGCAAGCAGATACTCTAACTGAAGATTTTGATTTGAGTTACCGTGCTCAACTAAAAGGTTGGAAGTTTATGTTCTTAAATGACGTGACTTCACCAGCAGAATTACCTGCTGACATAAACGCTCTGAAAACTCAACAATTCCGTTGGACTAAAGGGGCTGTAGAAACAGCAATGAAGCTTTTACCAAAAGTATGGAAAGCTGATATCACTCCAAAAGTAAAATTCGAGTGCTTTATTCATTTAACAAGTAATATAGTATTCCCTTTCATTATCTTAGTAGCTATGTTGAATATACCAATAGTAATGATAAAAAACTCTACTACTGGATATGACAATATCTATTCTTTGATGTCAATATTCGTTCTAGCTTCTATTTCTACATTCCTTTTCTATATGTATGGTCAAAAAGCGATACACCTAGATTGGAGAAAGAGAATATTGCTCTTCCCTGTCTTCTTAGCTGGTTCTATGGGCTTAGCTGTGAATAACACGAAAGCAGTACTTGAAGCATTAATTGGTAAGAAATCTGAGTTTACTCGTACACCAAAAGATGGTGACAAAGCTCCTAAGACAGTTATCAAAAAGAAATACAGACAAAACAAAGTAACGCTTTTAGTGGCTGTAGAATTGCTTTTGACACTATACTTTATAGTAGGAATTGGATACTCTATTTACCATTTAGAAATTGCTGCTATTCCTTTCCAAATACTATTTCTACTTGGGTTCGGTACAGTTGGGTTTATGTCACTACGACACGCCTTTGGTAGATAACGCTATCATTTAAAGAAATTTTAATAAGAGAGCAGAATCGATTCGGTTCTGCTTTTTTTTTGGTACTTCAGCAATCAGAAAAACTTCCTTAATATAAAATTAAGTACACCCTTCACTAGATCTTTGAGTGGTTTTATATCACTTTGAGAAAATTGATCTCATGGATTAACAGTACAAAAAAAAAGAGACGTAACTTCTTACGTCTCTTATTAAAATCATCTAATCTTTTTTTTATGACTTATACTTTAGGTCCAGCTTCTATTACGCTGTTAGTAACACCATCTTCGAACTTAGCAAAGTTCTCGATATATTTCTGTGCTAAACCTTTGTAAGAAGTCATATATTCATTTTCGTCTGCCCAAGATTTCATAGGGTTTAAAACTTCAGCTGGTACATTAGGACAAGTCTCAGGTATCTCAAATCCGAAAATAGGATCAACTCTAAATTTAACATCATCCAAATCTCCATTAAGTGCAGCATTAAGAACGTTTCTAGTATGTTTGATACTAATACGTGAACCAACACCATACTTTCCGCCTACCCAGCCAGTATTCACTAACCAGCAATTAGAGCCATGTTGTTCCATTTTCTCTTTTAGCAAGTTTGCATAATAGAATGGATGATGAACTAAGAACGGAGCTCCAAAACAAGCAGAGAATGCTAATTTAGGTTCTTTACCAATACCTTTTTCAGTTCCAGCTATCTTAGATGTATATCCACTAATAAAGTGATATTGTGCTTGGTCTGAGTTTAACTTTGATATCGGAGGTAAAACACCGGTAGCATCACAAGTTAAGAAAATTACATTTTTAGGATGAGCAGTTGTTCTCTTATCAGCCAATGCATTTGGAATCATTTCAAGAGGATAAGAAGCTCTTGTGTTTTCAGTAAGAGAATCGTTATCTAAATCAACTTTTCTTGTTACTGGGTCAACTACAACGTTTTCTAAAACAGTCCCAAATCGGCGAGTAGTTTCGTAGATTTCTGGCTCACTCTCTTCACTTAATCTTATAACTTTTGCATAACAACCACCTTCGTAGTTGAATACACCGTTTTTAGACCATCCATGCTCATCGTCTCCTATTAAATTTCTATTAGGGTCAGCTGAAAGTGTAGTTTTACCTGTGCCAGACAAACCAAAGAATAGGGCTGCATCGCCTTCTTTACCAACATTAGCTGAACAGTGCATAGACATTACATTTTCTAATGGTTTGTAATAGTTCATTACTGTAAAGAAAGTCTTTTTAGTCTCACCAGCATAATTTGTACCAGCAACAATAGCTATTTTATCTTTGAAATTAAGAGCTATTGCAGTTTCACTTCTAGTATGATCCACTTCCGGATTACATTGGAAACCTGGTACAGCTATAAGAGTAAAACCAGGTTTATGATTTTTAAACTCTTCTTTTGAAGCTAGATTTATAAACATATTCTGTACAAATAGATTTTGCCATGCATTCTCTGTTACTATTCTTATTGGAATACGAAAATCAGGATCTGCCC
The DNA here is from genome assembly GCA_030426865.1 of bacterium. Classification (GTDB taxonomy): domain Bacteria; phylum Bacteroidota; class Ignavibacteria; order Kapaibacteriales; family UBA2268; genus PGYR01. Next base: position 9,426 of record JAUHXN010000032.1, read on the forward strand.
CAACAAAAGCATCCATTACGAATACGTCTTTACCTTGTAAGTATGAACGAACTTTATTTAATATGCTCTCAAAATTTTCAGGCGACATTTCAGCGTTATTATCCCACCAAACATGGCCTTCTGAAGTATCTTCTCTAACTATATATTTATCATTAGCCGAACGAGCCGTATGTTTACCAGTAGTTACTGCTAGCGGACCACCTTCTGCAATTAGACCTTCACCACGGTGAACAGCTTCTTCGTAAAGTGATGCAGCGGGTAAATTCCAATAAACGTTACCCAAGTTGAAAAGCCCATGATTTTCTAATCCGTGCTTCGACTTTAGTTCGTCTGCTTGATTAATAGCTGGAGAATACTTTTTATCTTTTGACATGATTTTCCTGTAAGTTTTATATCAAATTATTGATTTGAAAATAGTTAAAATCGTAAATACAAAATTGCTTATTTTTTGAATAATATTCAAGTAGATGAGGACTATATGTTTATAAATAGTTAGTCTATAACCATGAATTTTTTGAGATTAGAGTTTTTTAATTCGATGCTATTAGATTCGCTGGTAAAGTCTGGGTTCCCACCTTCTATTAGATAGTAATAAACACCCGCAGTTAGTTTTATACCCTTGTTATCAAAAAGGTTCCAGCTAGCTCCACCGTCACCATCAAACTCCTTAATAGACTGTATAAACTCACCTTTATTATTATAAATACTTATAGTTGCATTCGAAGTTAGGTTTGCAAAAGTAATATTTTGATTTGTACTCAACTTCAACGGTTGTGGGTAAACGTAAACTCCTGTTAATTCTTCTTTATAATAAGTGAATTGTAGAACGCTACCTGCTCCTGAAGTCATTATATTTCCATTTGTTGATAATACTCTATCTGAGGCTGCTAGTGTATATTTAAACCCAACTGCATTTTGAGTAAAAGCATCAATATTAAATATTAATTGTTTAGGATTGCTACTTTTCTCTATTGATAGAATACTACCGACAGGAGTAAATTCATAATTAGTCACTTCAAGAGCTGATTCATCAACTTCTTCAGAAAAATTCACAATTAATTGATTTCCAATTCTTTCCCCTGAAACGAAGTATAGTTCATCTTCACCACTCTCGAATTCAGATTGTAACGTATAAGAAGTTGCATTTATTAACTGTCTATAATAATCTTCAAGTTCTGGAATTTCTAGTGTATATGAACCAACATATAAAGATTCATCAAAGAATAGTCTTAACTTTCCATCTTGTGATGATATTACATTACTAGGAACATAATTTCCGGATTCACTACTTAATTTGAATCTACGTGGTTCCAGTTCATAATCAGGCATTTTGGTATCATATTCTATTTCTATAGTTCTGGAATTTACAAATTTAAGTTCAACTATTTCTGCCATTGGGTGAGTAAAGCAGCTCACCAAGTTGGAAGCATTATTACTAATAGTTCCATCACTTGATTTGGAAACGATATAAAAGTCATACCAAGTTAGATTATCCAATGTATCTAATTGTAAAGTAGTAAATTGCGTTTCTGCATACAATATACCTTGACCTGTATTTTGGTCTATCAGTCTATAAACTTCATAAGTGTCTGCATTTGTAGCTCTATCCCATTCTAGCTTCACTGTATTCTCATTTACTGGGCGACCTCTGAAATTTGCAGGAGCAGAAACTATTAATTCATTGTCTGTAATCTCAAAGAATTGAGTTCCAAAGAAAGTATTAACACCCATCTCATTTCTGCCATTTTTATCAAAATCATTAACAAGAGCAGTATTAGAAAGCGTATATGCATAATACCAAAGGGGTTTCATTTCTTCATTTTCATATTTGAATACATATAAGTCTGGGAATGTAGATATAATAATTTCATCACCAGGTATTCCATCTAAATCTCCACATGAAACACCATTTTTATATGAATTACTTGTTAGATTTACTACACCCAACTTAACTCCACTAAATAACTGTTCCCAGATTACTTTAAATTCGTTATTTTCAAAATCCCAAAGCTGCGCAGTCCATATTAAATCTTTACCACCATTATTGTTGAATGCTTTCTGTACCCCTGCATTTAGAACTAAAAATTCTGAAATACCATCATTGTCAATATCTGCAGCACACAAATGTTGACTAGAGTTGCTTATTACTTTTAAAGATTCGAATTGCTTACTAAATTCACCATTCTTATACTCATAAATGAATAATCTACCAATCGAGTTTGTAAAAACTAATTCCATTTCAGGGTCTTCGTCAACATTCGCATATATCGAAGTCATTGCGTTGTCAAATCTTCCATATTCAACGGGCATTATTATGCGGTTTTTGATATTATAATTACCATTTTCATATTTTATAACAAAATATGAACTATCATTATGAGCAATAATTTCCTCGCGTCCATCATTATCTATATCCACGAATTGACTTGGCCAAGTTATACTAAACTCTTCTTTGTATAATATATTACCAAATTTTCTATTACCATCCGCTTCGAAAAGAACTAACTCGCCATTCCCAGATGTAAGTATTTCTTTTTCACCATCTCCATCGGTATCACCGTAACCAACTATTATTCTGGGATATCCTAGTGAATCCGTTTTTGTTATATTACCATCGACATAACTGAAAAATGAAGTTCCGACAAAGTTAACTCCATTAAGTTTGGTTGAAGCAAATGAATTATTTTCTTCATTATATAATCCATTATAGAGATAACTATTTTCCATTCTATAAGGTTTAGCTCTAAACATTGAAGTACTTATATTTTGCTTTACATCGGGGAACCTACCTTCTTTTAGTACAGTATCACTAGAACTAACTGCATAAGCTTTGTAAGTATAATTCTCTCCTTCAACAAGGTTATCTATTACAACTGAGTGATCAAGACTACTCTGAATAACTTCAGAATAAGTATCGATATATTCACCATTCTCAGTGTACAACTCTACAAAAAATAGTGAATTATAGAGCGTAGTTGAAGTCACTAGAACTTTTTGAATATCAGCATCATATATTGTCAATGCCTTAGGCTCTGTAATGAACTTATTCTTACTAAATACGCTTTGAGTAAATGGTCTGAAATAAAATCGTTGTTCGTATGTACTATTATTAAGTAAATCTATTTTTAATCTTACAGTGTAAATAGAATCTTTGAATAGTGATTTACTTATCATAGCAATAGTATCATTTAATACTTGATCATATATTCTTTCTGATGCTGGAACCCACTCAGTAAATTCTTCTTCGGAACGAAAATCTGGTTGATTAAACGGGCTGATACCTTTGCGAATAAATAAACTATAACTCCTCATTAACGGATGTGCTATTGTACCAACTATAGCTAGTGAATCTCTATCAGTCAAATCAATTGCAGCATCATTTACTGGGTAAGTTATTGTCACTGTTCCTTTTGATTTGGTCTCTAATGCCCTATTAATATTTAGTATTCCTTTCCCATTAAATGGATCCCATCCTGGATATTCATTATCATCATTGGTAGTATTTTCTAATAGAAATTTTATTTCTTCAGGTTTTAATTCTGGATTATTTTCTAATAGAAGAGCGACGGTAGCTGTAACATGTGGTGCAGCTACAGATGTACCTGACTTTGCTGAGTATTGATTATTGGGACTTAGTGACGGTATTGCTTGACCAGGTGCTAATATATCAACTCTATTCCCATAATTCGAAACACTTGATTTGAAAAATCTCTCTGTTATTCCACCAACTGAAATTACTTCCTCTAAGTCCGAAGGATAATGTTTTCTATACCAGTTATTATTTCCTGAAGACCCTACCATAGTGACTCCATTAGCATAAGCAAATCTTATAACATCATGAAGTAAGGGCGAGTAGTATTCTTCACCAAAACTAAAATTAAGGACATTTGCTCCGTTAACAACAGCATAAAGTATAGCGGCAGCAATATCGTCAGACTCACCCGCTCCACTTACATCGAATGCTCGAAGAGTCATTATCTTAGAGCCATAAGCAACTCCAGATACTCCTATTCCATTGTTATGTCTTGCTGAAATAATACCTGACATACTAGTACCATGTGATTGCTCATCATAAGGAATGGGATCAGGATCTAAATCATCACCTACATTTCTAGAAGAAACATTTACAAAATCGTAGCCAATAACATCATCAGCATATCCATTTCCATCATTATCTAAGAAATCGAAATCACCTGATATTCCATCTCGAATTTCGGTTGATGGCCAAGCATCAAGTTTTCCATTTTCGTTCAAATCCTCTTTGGGGTTGACCCACATTTGACCTTGTATATCTTCGTGGTTAAAATCTAAACCTGTATCTACAACCCCGACAATTATACCTTTACCAGTTGCTTTTTCCCAAGCGTCTCTGATTTCTAAATATTGCAAACTCCACTGTGAAGTAAATTGTGGATCATTAGGAACGGGTGCAGTTTCTATCCTATATGTGTAATTAGGGGTTATACTTTCAAAGTACTCAGAAGAATACAAGTTTTCTACTTCATTTTCCTGAACATCGATTATATAATAATTTTGTAAATCACTAAGTTTATACTGAGAAAGGCTAGATACTTTATTTAGCTTAATATCACTTAGTTTGTTGAATATTGGTTTAAGGTTAAACTGGTTCTGTACTTTACTATTTTTATTATTTAGTTTTAGCTTTACTATATACTCATTAGATTTTAAATTAGGAGCAGTAAAAATTAAAACTATTAGCATAGTAAAAATTATTAATTTTCTATTAGTCATTCTTTATTTATTATGTTTATTATATCTTCTAATATAACTAACGAAATTTCTGCCATTCTGTTCTTATTATCTAACAAAGGATTAATTTCACATAACTCTAAAGCTTTTATCCTATCGTCTTTTAATAAATTCGAGACAAGTTCAATTACTTCATCAGGGGTAAACCCATCTTTAACTGGAGTTCCAGTCCCGTAAGAAGTAATATCTGGATCCATAGAGTCCACATCAAGAGAAATATATATAGAATCACAATCATTTAAATAAGATAATGACTCTTTTACAGTGTTGAGAGTACCCATTTCCCTTACTTCATTTACGAGTATTTTTTTCACATCATATTCTTCAATCAGAGCATCTTCTTCAACTTCTGAGCTTCTTAATCCAATAAAAACTAAATCTTTGGGATTCATTTTAGGGTTTATATCAAACAAATCCTTACACTTTTCCCAATAATCTAAAGTATTATCAACAACCTCATTTCGTGCCTTTTTTTTGTTATCTAGCCCCATTGCCATAGCTAATGGCATTCCGTGGACATTGCCAGAAGGAGTGGTATAAGGAGTATGCATATCAGAATGAGCATCAATCCAAATAACTCCAATTCTATGATTGGGATAAGATTTTTTTAATCCTGCGATAGTACCAGCCGCTGATGAATGATCTCCACTAATTACTAATGGAAACTTTTTCTCATTGATAGTACTATTTACTTCTTCACCTAATACTTCAATTCTATGATAAATTTGCTTTAATCTTATCGCATTTGGCATTGTAACTTCTTTGAATAATTTTTTATTATTCTTTGGGAGTGTAACTACTTCATTATCATAGAAGAGTTTCGATTTTTTGTTTATGGCCGCTATTCTTAATGCTTCTATTCCTAAACTTGAACCTCTAGTACCAGCTCCAAGCTCAGATGGGTTTTCGATTATCCTAAAACTTTTCATATATATTAGTTAATATTAGTTTGTGACTTAGCAAAAATAGAAAACGGATTGACATTTAAAAAATTATGTTAACTCATTCTTTATAAATCTTTGATTTTTACTTTCTTTTATGTCATCTAGTATTCATTATAAACATTTACTTCTGAATACTTTATAACAATCATACTATATATAAATGTTAATTAATTTGCCTTCATTGAACATCATTACTCTTTTAGAAATAATTGAAGAAAATATTTTTTTTTAAATATCTATAACTTTTAAAAAACAATACGTATTAATAAAGTTAAACTTTTTAAAATTAATTGTTGGGGTAATACATGATATTTGAAATACGACATCAAGAAAGCTATTCTAGAGGAGAATTAATTCTTCGAACACTATTCGGATACTTCTATATAGCTTTGCCACATACTTTTTTACTATTCTTTTTATCTATTTGGTCTGCAATAGTTGGCTTTATTGCATTTTGGAGTATTCTTTTTACTGGTCGATATCCAGAAAGTTTCTTCGAATTTCAAACACAATTTATTAAATGGGAAATGAGAGTTAATGCGAGAATGATGAACTTAGTTGATGGTTATCCTGCTTTTGGTCTAAGTGTTGAAGATGAGGATATCAAGTTTTATGTCCCTTACAAAGAAGATATTAACCGTGTAAATGCTTTGATGAAATTCCTGTTTGGTTGGTTATATGTATTGATTCCTCATGGATTTGCATTATTTTTTAGATTAATTGGAGTCTTCTTTGTTCAATTTATCGCATTTTGGATTGTATTATTTACTGGTGAATTCCCTAAGAAAATGCACGACTTTATAGTTGGTACTTTAAGA
>JAUHXN010000328.1 GCA_030426865.1 bacterium
CATTTTATTAGAACCTTCAAAATTTGGCTCATCCCCACTTAGTGCGACAAAAACTATATTAACAGGAGCTGGGTTTTCTTTGAATCTTCTTGCTAATTCCATAGCAGCAGCTATACCTGAAATATTATTTCCTGATTCATAATAAAACTTAATTTGTTTCTTTATATACTCATCAATTTTTTTGTCAGATAAAACCTCATCATAAGGAAAAGCTATTATCACATTTCTGTTTTCGTCCTCACCTTCTAATATTCCATATACATTAGTGTATTTAACTGCCTTAGTTTCAGATTGCAATCTAATGTCCGTCTTAACATTTGGTAATATAAAACTTTTCGGAGTCTTCGTTTCTCTAATCGATTTTTCTTGATCTATTAGGGCTTGCTTTTTAGGGAAATATCTTTCCAATGACCCTCTATTAGCTTGTAAAGCAACTATACCAGAGTTAAATTTGTCAACTATTACTGGCTCAAACACATTAGCAGAATCACCCATTGCTTTAATAAATAGTGCTCCAACTGCACCATTTTTTTGGGCGTTTTTCACTTTATATTCGTAACTACTAAAAACATCAAACTTTTCAGATTTTTCTCCCTCTGGCGAATCGGTTAGTATTATCACTACTTTGTCTTTAACATCCATACCCGAATAGTCATCATATCCTGGAGCTGTTATTCCATAGCCAACAAAAGCAATCTCTGCTTCTGTAATATTTCCATCCGATGTAAATCCAAGTGGCAACCAATCTTTCTGGAAGTCCCAGTTTTGGACACTAGGTTTTATTCTGTCCATCGGTATTCCTCTACGAGGTACAATCACACCAAAAGAGACACTATTATCTCCAAAACTAAGACCACTTTCCACTTCAAATTCATCGGTATAGCCATCAATTATCTCTTCTAACCCTAAAGTTTCATACTTTTTTATTATGTAATTTTTAGTATTTGTAAGTGCAGGATCGCCACTCATTCTATTATATATTTCATCTCTATTTAGAGATTCTACATCGCTATTTATATCCTGAGCAAAAATAGAAGTAGTTGATAATAATAAACAAAAGATAAATATTAACATGGTTCTTTTTATTTTAGTTCTTAATGAGTACAAAAATAATAAATATTTATATCCCATATAAGTATTACTATTTTATAATTATTCATTAATTTATTAATTTAAAGAAATATTTACTAACTAAATTGATTATATTATGGAAAATAACAGAGAAATCGAAAGGAAGATTGAGCTGCTCAAAAAGAAAAAAGACGAAGCCCAACAAGGTGGAGGTAAAGATAGAATAGAAGCCCAACACAAAAGAGGTAAACTTACTGCTAGAGAAAGACTAGATTTATTACTAGATAAAGGCAGTTTTACTGAAATGGATATGTTAGCTCATCACCACTCTAAATCATTCGGATTAGATAAAACTGTAGTCCTTGGTGACGGAGTAGTTACTGGTTATGGTAATGTTAATAATAAAAGCGTTTTCACTTTCTCCCAAGATTTCACTGTTTTAGGTGGTTCATTAGCGGAACAACACGGTCGAAAGATTGTAAAAATAATGGAAATGGCATTGAAAAACGGGATGCCAGTTATTGGGCTAAATGACTCTGGTGGAGCTCGTGTACAAGAGGGGGTTATATCTCTAGGGGCATACGCTGATATTTTCTTGCAAAACACAATTGCTTCAGGGGTTATTCCACAAATATCAATTATTATGGGGCCTTGTGCTGGTGGAGCCGTTTACTCTCCTGCAATAACAGACTTTGTAATTATGGTCAAAGATACTTCTTATATGTTTGTAACCGGCCCTAAGGTAGTAAAAACGGTAACACACGAAGATTTAACACCTGAGGATTTGGGTGGAGCTTCTATACACAGTACCAAAAGTGGGGTTGCACATTTCGTAGCTGAAAATGATTTAGAAGCAATAGAAATAGTTAAAAACCTATTAGAGTTTATACCTAGTAATAACGCCGAATCAGCTCCATTTAAAGAGACGGCTGACCCAATTGATAGAGAAAGTCCAGATCTAAACTATATAGTACCTGCTAACCCAAACCAACCTTATGATATAAAAAATGTAATAAAAGAAGTTGCTGATGATGGTGAATTCTTAGAGGTTCATCAGGACTATGCAGAAAATATAGTAGTTGGATTTATTCATTTAGGTGGAATGTCAATAGGAGTTATTGCCAATCAGCCTATGGTATTAGCAGGGGTTCTTGACAATGAAGCTTCACGAAAAGCTGCTAGATTTATCAGATTCTGTGATGCTTTTAATATCCCTTTACTTACTTTCGAAGATGTACCTGGGTTTATGCCAGGTAGAGAACAAGAATGGGGAGGTATAATTTCTAATGGAGCAAAATTACTATATGCTTATTGTGAAGCTACCGTACCTAAAATCACCGTTATTACTAGAAAGGCCTACGGTGGTGCGTATGACGTAATGAGTAGTAAACATATAAGAGGTGATTTCAACTTTGCTTGGCCAACTGCTGAGATAGCGGTAATGGGAGCAAAAGGTGCAATTGAAATCATATTCAAGAAGCAAGTAGAAGAAGCCGATAACAAAGAAGAGAAGATAGTCGAGCTTGAAGAAGAATATAATGAGAAATTTGCGAATCCATATATTGCTGCTTCATACGGCTATATAGATGATATTTTTGAGCCGCAATATACAAGACAAAGACTAATTGATTCTTTCAATTTACTGAAAAATAAAGTGGATAAAAATCCACCGAAAAAACATGGCAATATACCTTTATAGAGTTATTGTAATATTACTCTTTGCTTTATTGGCTTCTTGTATAGAAGACCCAGTAAAGACAAGTATTGATGATAATTACTTTTCGTCCATTGCTAATTCAGATGCATACTTATTTGCTTCTGCAAGCAATGGACAAATCTTTCGGTCTACTGAAGGTGAAAATTGGACCCCATTAGTGCTTAATAATAGTGTATTACTATTAGACATCGAAGCATCTCAAAACGGCACTGTAATAGCTAGTGG
>JAUHXN010000329.1 GCA_030426865.1 bacterium
TCGGACAACAATTAATCAAATTTTCATTTTAAATTTTAAGATTATGAAAAATAGAATTTTAATATGCATTGGAGGGGCATTATTCGCTCTAATGATTCTATTTAATTTAAATTTAAGTAATGTAAAAAGCGAATATTCCATATCTACCAATTTAGCATCATTGGCAAAATTGGCAGTTGTTAATGCTGAGTGTATAGCTGATGATCCTGGGGAATGCTCGGCTTCTTGTACAAATGGTACTATATGTTGCGTTGGATTAAGCCCAAATTGCGAAGAAGATCCGTTGCAAAATAACTGGATAGATTGTGGCAGCGGCAAAATGTATTGCTAAACGAATCAAACAGGGCGTCTTAACTTTATTTTGTAATTACGCCCTGTTAAACTATCTGTATAATAAAATGATCAAAATGAATAAAAGAATCGTTATTGCCACTTGCACGATCCTTGAATGCTTGTTGCAATGCAGTACTCCTTATAATGAACAAAAGGAAATCAAAGTACAACTTTTGAAGCCAAAAAAAATAATATCTACTTTGAATGACTCAATTTATTTATCAGATAGGATTAACGAAATAATTTCAGATGATAGTTTAGTTGTAATTTTTGATAATAAAAGGGGCAAAACGTATTTGTTAGATCATAACTTTAGAATAATAAATTTTATCTCTCATGGTAAAGGACCTTCCGAATTTCTTTATGTTTATCATGCATTTATAAGAAACAATAAAATAATTGTGGCTGATTATGGTAAGCGTGAATTTTATATATTAAACAAAAAGGGAGATTTTCAAAAAAGCATTACTTCCCCTTATACAGATGGCTTTCTTTTTAAATCTGCTGCAAACGATAGTTGTCAATTTTATTTTTCATCTTTTGTATCTGAAAGACCTATTGTGAAAATAGATTCGTCATCTGTAATATTGAATGAGTTTGGAGAAAATTTACCATTCAAAGATGAAAAACATAAAAGGGCACTTAATAATAGAAACCTTATTGCAACAGAAAATAATCAATTATTATCGATTTGGGTTTCAAGGCCTATTATCGAGAGATATACATCAGATGGAAAGCTACTTGAGAAGTTTGATTTATCCGAATTTTTTCAATTTAGGAAGAAGAAGATTCAGCAATTAATAAGTGATGATCCGAGTTTAGAATATAGGATGTCATTTAAATATTTTAACGATATTTTATATGATAATCATCGAATCTATTTACTATATCTTGGTAATTACGAAATACCTATCAGCAATCAGATCTTGGTTATAAAAAATGAAGACAAGGGTTTAGAAGTTGAGAAAAAAATAGATCTACAAATGGAAGGCGCTTTTTTTAAGCAGATAAGCATAATAAATAATACTCTTATAACTTATGATGCGGCTGGCTCTGAGATTGTTTTGTTTGAATTGGGTGACAACTGAGAAACTGACTTTTACAATCATTTGCTATGACGCTAAAAATAAAGACTAATTTCTTTTTAATATTAAATATGACTCTAGTACTTTTTATTTTATATGGATGTCAGAACAATAATTCAAGCCAAAATAATAGTGGTTTAATCAAAAATGATGAAAAAGTATTAGATAGATTAAACAATAGAATTCTGATTTCTAATAATAGGCTTATAGGTAAGGAAATTAAGTTTGTGGAAAATCCGACTTTATCAGATGGATTCACAAAAAATGTATTACTTGTCTATAATAGTTTTGATTGTTATTCATGCCTTGAAAAAGGGTATAACATCCTCGATAAAATAAAAAATGAGTCTGATCAGGTCAATTTATACATGATAAGACTAAATAAAGAGATTGGCGAAAATAAAATGTTAAATTTTGACCTAAATGGCATCAATATTATTGAGGACAATGATCAATTGCGTAATTTTTTGATGGAGACTTATACACCTGTACTAATAACTATTAATAAAAATAACTTGATAACGCATGTCTATCATCCGATTACAGGAGTTGATGATACACAAGAAGTTAATAACTATATTAACAATACTTTACAAAAGTTGTAAAGATGATTACTCAAAAGAAATTGCTTTGGCAGTCCTGTGATAAATATAGCTTTTGTCAAATATATACATATGAAATCCATGGTATATTAATGATACATACTTCTCAGAATTATTCGGTGGGGATTCTGTGGAAAGAAGCTTCACAAACATATTGGCAAAGTTATATATAGACGTCCAGTTTATTTTTAAGAAATATTGCCATGGATGATTATTTTCATTCTTTTAGTTGTAAGGAGGTTTCACGTGACATGGGTGCTGATATCTCCGGTGTCAATTTAACAAATAAGTACAATAATGTAAATATTCTCCAGGCCAAATTAGATATAGTGGTGACTGCCACAGTTCTTTTGGTCAGAGCCATATTTAGTGATCTGCGAGAAAGTACATGCGATAGTAAAAGCCCATGGGTAGGAATTCTACCCAGTACCAGCATAAATATTGCCATGGGCGTACAGAGCATTGGCTGGGTCAAAACAACTGTGCAGAGTAGGCATATGTATAGACGATACAGATACTTTCCGACCACTTTTTTCAATGTTAAAATATGCCAATCAGCAGACCAAGCTTATAGAGAGGCCAATAATTAATAAATGAAATAAATATCCCTAGCATTAGAAGAAATAAAAGCAGAAGTGCAGACTATAGTGGATAAATCAAAATTGAAATCAAGTTGAATTAATTATAAAATGTGTAATCTGAAGGAAAAGGACAGGAAGCCAAACTGACCAAATTTATATTCTTCTTATCCGACTCCTTCCCAGATAAGAAAGGAGGTAATACGGCAAAGATAAGGAAATAGCGATTTATTGGTAACTATAGTTTCCTGTCTGTGAAATGATATATCGGACAACAATTAATCAAATTTTCATTTTAAATTTTAAGATTATGAAAAATAGAATTTTAATATGCATTGGAGGGGCATTATTCGCTCTAATGATTCTATTTAATTTAAATTTAAGTAATATAAAAAGCGAATATTCCAT
>JAUHXN010000330.1 GCA_030426865.1 bacterium
AACTTCCCAAATCGCGTCTTACGTTTACCCAACCGTTTAATACAACTTCCTGTCCAATATGTGATTCATTCAATTCACCACATGTAACTGATCTTTTCTGAAAATTCATTCGAATACCAATTTTTTTCTAATTCGTAAATATACTAGCCACAAAATTCGTAAATTTTTCACAATTAGGGCATTAAGTGGATTAATTATTTTCAGAATAACTTATTTATTCTTCTTTTCTAATGGCTTCACATCTATTATTCTACCATGACCTGGTAGTATGAAATCAGTAGGGGAGACATTCAAATCTCTAAGACCAACTATAAGCGAGTCAATTGGTGACCGCATAGCGTCGCTAGCTTGTTTGAATGTACCGAAATGGATACCCATACTCTTTTGTGATTCCAATTCTTTGTGAGCCATTACTGCTTCTCTGGCATCTTGGTGTACCTCTTCCATAAAAAATCTAGGTTCTATAGGGGCTATTGGTAGTATAGAAAATCTCATTGCCCCGTATTTCTCTTTAAGTAGCTGATAATGAACACCGAAACCAGTATCCCCAGCAAAATAAACTGGACCACCAGAGGTTTCGAACATATATCCACCCCATAGTGTCCCATTTCTATCGGTAATACCTCTATTAGCGAAATGCCGAGCGGGAACAAATGTTATGGTTCTATCCTTGATATTCAGTGTATCCCACCAATCCATATCTCGTGAGTTTGGAAGTTCATTATCTTCGAAAATTGGTTTATTACCAAGAGGGTAGAGTATAATAGGGTCGAATCTATCTTGTAGCATTTTCAGTGTGGCGAAGTCCATGTGGTCATAATGATTATGACTAATAACTACTACGTCTATATGGGGCAATTTATCAAAATCTATTCCAGGTGCTCGTCTTCTTTGTGGGCCAATTGGCTTGACTGGTGTGGTGTACTCCGACCATACTGGATCAGTCAATACATTGATACCATCGAATTGGATCAAAGTACTTGCATGATTGATAAATGTTACTTTCAGCTCACCATCTTTTGTAGTTGCTGGCGGATTACAAGGTATAGTCTGAGGGTAAAAATCCGCCCAATAACCATCGGTTCTAGAAATAAAAAACCACATCAAATCCCAATAATTAAAACCTTTTGATTGGTCCAAATTATAAAAATTCTCTCCATCAAAATGGTTAGACTTCTCACCTTTGTAAGGCGGTACATCGAAAAAGCATGAGCTAAGAAAAATAGCAATAAAACTAATTAAAATTGAATTTCTGATTGACATATAAAATTTGATATTTTCAAATAAGAATAGACAACTAAATTGATTAGAAATTGTATAAATTGATTATTGTAGAGACGTATTGCCTGTACTGAGCGAAGCCGATGTGCATACATCTCCAAACTTAATTGTCACTGCTAGGACAGAAAGGAGGTGGCTGTCTCATATCATTCTTAATCTAATTTGAGTATTTTTTTCTTACGAGATTCAACTTATTCGGGTGTCCACTTGCTCTAATCGAAGATGAAATAACGAGTCTAAATTGAACAGTAATTTCATTCATCATTTTCTATTGGAGGAATTTTTATTATACCTTCTTTGATGAAAACTCGTCTCATTTTTGACATGAAAGTATATAACCCATCATAAGGATCAAGTGATATATAGTTGTCTTTTGTTTTTCCGAAATAGAAATCCCTAAAAAATATGTAAAGATCAACATTATAAGTTATCATTTTGTATTCATTATTTCTAACTATCCATGGTAAACTAAATGGATTCATCTCGGGATTAGTTTCACTATATATATTCAAGGTATCTAAATTTGAGTTTATAATTTCTACTTTAAAATTGGTACTATATTTTCCACTATTACTTGGATACTCTAAAATGAATTTTATCGTCTCTTTGCTAATAGTGTCTAGCCTTTTAAGTTCATTTCTTACTAATGTTTTAAATTCTATTTCTGTGGGTCTATTCTCAACACAAAAGTTAAACTGGTTTGAATACATTGCATTCACATATTCTTCTTTCATCTCTTCGTTGAAATATGATAGTAAATCCAATGAGTCAATATCTACTATCAAGTCATTTGATAATACATTTCTAAGTTCATTATTTGTTGTTGTTTTTGTAATTGTAACAGAGTCATCAGAATTACATTTATATTTAGATTTATAAACTAAGTTATCTTTTTCGTCAGAAATAAATCTCATTTCATAAAGTTCATGTTTAAAATTCATTAATGTATCTTCAATAATGCTAAACTCTACTATGTCATGCTCAAGGAATTCATCCATAAAGTTTTGACTATAAGTGAAACCAACACTTGAAAAGAATAAAGTGGATATTATTATTAGATTCTTAGTTTTCATACAATTAACTTACGTAATTAATCGAAGAAAATATAATTAATATTACCTGGATTCTTCCCACGCCGATGACGTGGTCTGTATGACACGTTACAAAAAAAGCCATTCAGTTATTAACCGAATGGCTTTGTAAATTCTAACTTGTTTCTATCAGATTATAACAATGGTGCAATTACCAATGCTACTACTGACATCAACTTGATTAAGATATTGATTGATGGTCCAGAAGTATCTTTGAAAGGATCACCTACTGTATCACCAGTTACTGCAGCTTTATGAGCTTCAGAACCTTTAGTAAGTTTAACTCCATCTACTTCAAAACCTTCTTCTATCATCTTCTTAGCATTATCCCAAGCACCACCTGCGTTTGATTGGAATATAGCCATTAGTACACCCGATACAGTTACACCAGCTAATAGACCACCAAGTGTAGGAGCTCCGAAAATGAAGCCTACTACAACTGGAGCTAATACAGCTAATAGACCTGGAAGAACCATTTCCTTGATTGATGCTTTAGTCGAGATTTCAACACATTTAGCATACTCAGCAGCGCCTTCAGCTTTGTCATAAGTTGTTTTATCTTGTTCAGACCATTTGCTAGAATCAGAACCTTTAGTTCTCATAACTTCAAGTGCATTTTTCAA
>JAUHXN010000331.1 GCA_030426865.1 bacterium
GTTTCATTTGTGTCAAGGAGACAATTTTCTGTCGACCAGGCGATACCGATTGTGCCTCGGGACCAATATCGTATTCTTATTATTTTTAAATGTAAGTTCGTAATCCTTGTGCGAGCCAATCCAAACAGCAGTTGCATCCTCATCTTCGAACTCAATCAATATCATTGTTCTATGAGAATCGATATTAAAGAAAAAGAACCCATCATTATGCACGCAATCGGCATCAATTCCTGTATTCTTTAACTCTAGTCTATCTTTCCAATTATTATTAGTTATTTCTGACAATAGTGAATCAATAGCCCTAAGCAATTTCGTATTACCTATATTCTTCTTTTTATACTTTATAAATAACTTACTATTTATTATTCTCATAAATCAATACGCAAATATATGAAAAATGTTCGGATAATAACAGAACTATACAAATAATTATTTAAATTAATACGCTTACTCTTCTTTCTCTATCCGATGCATATTGCAATGCTGCCCGTATATCCAAGTCTGTTAGCTCAGGATAATCTTCTACAATTTGCTTATTCGACATACCAGAAGCAAGCCAGCCGAGTATATCATAAACAGTTATTCGCAAATTTCTGATACAAGGCGAACCACCTTTTCGACTTCTGTCAATAGTTATTATATCTTTGTATTCTTCTCTTTCCATGCTATTTACCTCTAGTTAATAGACTAATTTACAAAAAATATATTACAATTCCCCCACAAAAAAAAACCCCACTACTGTGTTACCAATAGTGGGTCTTCGATTTGTAGAGACGTACTGCGTACGTCTCATGATTCCTCTGTTTTTTGAGACGTATGCAATACGTCTCTACGTAGGGGACTTGGTAATCACAAGAGATTACATCATGCCGCCCATTCCGCCCATGCCACCCATATCCGGATGACCGTGACCGCCGCCAGCATTCTCTTCTGGCTTCTCTACGATTGTTGCTTCCGTAGTTAGTAATAGACCTGATACTGAAGCTGCATTTTCCAATGCTACTCTCGATACCTTAGTTGGGTCGATTACACCAGACTCAAACAAGTCTTCGAATACATCTGTGCGAGCATTGTAACCGAAAGCACCTGTGCCCTCTTTTACTCTGTTCACTACTACCGATGCCTCGCCACCGCAGTTAGTTACTATCTGACGCAATGGCTCTTCTAGAGCACGTAAGATAATATTAACGCCAGTTGTTTGGTCGTGATTTTCTGTTTTAATGTCTTTTAGGTTAGCCAAAGCACGGATGTAAGCCACACCACCACCTGGTACTATACCTTCTTCGACTGCAGCACGAGTAGCGTGAAGTGCATCTTCTACTCTAGCTTTTTTCTCTTTCATTTCCACTTCTGTTGCTGCACCAATCTTGATTACAGCTACACCGCCAGAAAGCTTAGCTAGACGCTCTTGCAATTTCTCTCTGTCATAATCTGAAGTAGTTTTTTCGATTTGAGTTTTGATTTCGTTGATTCTACGTTTGATATCATCAGACGATCCAGCACCCTCTACTATAGTAGTATTATCTTTGTCGATAGATACACGCTTAGCTGTTCCTAATGAAGAAATGTTTGCTCCTTCTAGGTTGTAACCTTTCTCTTCAGAGATAACAGTACCACCAGTTAGAACTGCGATATCTTCTAGCATAGCTTTTCTTCTGTCACCGAAACCTGGAGCCTTTACAGCAGCAATTTTCAATGTACCACGTAGCTTATTAACTACCAAAGTAGCCAATGCTTCGCCTTCCAAATCTTCAGCGATGATTAGTAAAGAACGACCTGCTTGAGATACTTTTTCCAAGATTGGAAGAACGTCTTTGATAGCAGAAATTTTCTTGTCATAAATAAGGATATATGGATCTTCCAAAGAAGCTTCCATAGAGTCAGTATCAGTTACGAAGTAAGGAGATAAGTAACCTCTATCGAACTGCATACCTTCTACTGTGTCTAGTGAAGTTTCAGTTCCTTTCGCTTCCTCTACAGTGATAACACCGTCTTTACCAACTTTTTCCATAGCTTCTGCTATTAGAGTACCGATAGTATCGTCGTTGTTAGCAGAAATAGTACCCACTTGAGCTATCTCTTTTGTGCCTTCTACGTTTCTAGACATACCCTTTAGAGCTACTTTGATTTCCGTAACAGCTAAGTCGATACCACGTTTCAAATCCATAGGATTAGCGCCAGCAGTAACGTTTTTCAAACCCTCACGGTAAATCGCTTGAGCCAGTACAGTAGCCGTAGTAGTACCATCACCAGCTACGTCCGAAGTTCTAGATGATACTTCACGTACCATGTTAGCACCCAAATTCTCTACTGGATCTTCCAATTCAACTTCTTTAGCAACAGTAACACCGTCTTTAGTAACAGTCGGTGCACCGAATTTTTTATCAATAATAACGTTACGACCTTTTGGGCCTAATGTAACTTTCACAGCATTAACAAGTTTATCTACACCTGCTTTCAGCTGTTGTCTTGCTTTCATGTCAAAATCAATGATTTTAGCCATTTTATAAAACTCCTAAATTTTTGTTTTTGTTATGAAATAATTGCGTAGATATCACTCTCACGCATAATAAGTAAATCTTCGCCATCAACTTGTACTTCCGTTCCGCCGTACTTACCGTATAGAACTTGGTCGCCTGCTTTAACAGCAAGAGGCAATACTTTACCCTCTTCGTTGATTTTGCCATTTCCAACAGCTACTATAGTACCTTCTTGTGGTTTTTCTTTAGCTGTGTCTGGTATTATGATACCGCCAGCAGTTTTTTCTACTGCTGCTTGTGGGCGAACTAACACCCTGTCGTGTAATGGAGTTAAAGCCATATTATATAACCTCCGAATAACATATTAAATTTATAAAAAGTAATTTTTAAAACAATTAGCACTCTTGTCATTAGAGTGCTAACAAAAATACGAAAATGGATCAATTTTGTTGTAAAAAATTATTTTATAAAGGTTGTTTTTGGGGATTATTTTGTTAATTTGTGTATTA
>JAUHXN010000033.1 GCA_030426865.1 bacterium
GATATTGGCTACGTCACGAATACTGTTAAACTTACTGGTACAGGTATTAAATCTTCAATTGAAATAGTTACTAACTCACAAGAATTCGGAGATATTTTTGTTGGTACTGATACCACAATATGTTTTGATGCAATACGAAACAATGGAACAGATACTACATATATTGACTCAATATCAATCTCACCACCTGGTAACTACGAAGTAGTCCGACCAAATGGGAGAGTAAATATACCACCTGACAGTACTCTAGAGATTTGTATTAGATTTAATCCCACTGAAAGAGGCAGAATATTCAGTAGTGCTATAGTACATATTGCTGATGGAGCATATCCTAGTGGGTTATCAGGTACAGGATTATTGAAATATTTAAGTGGATATGGTCCTAGTGGTTGTGACACATTATTCTACAAAGAAGGAAGCATTTATCAAACATCTATAATACTCGAAAACCCTGGAGACAGGGATATTACTGTTACGGGGTATAAGTACATAGGTGGTAATAGCAATCTTTATAATATAACTAATAATTTTCCTTTCAATATAGCGGCAGGTGAAGATGAAGAAATATTTGTTGACTTCACACCAGTTGCAGAAGGTACATTCAAAATAGATGTTCAATTTGAACACGACGGTGATCAGGATTCTACAGTAATTATTCCTCTGTGTTATGTTGTAAGATCTAAAAATATTAAGTTTTCAGTTACTGAATTAGATTTTGGGACATTATGCTCTGGGGACTCTTTAACAAGAGTTATCCTTATAGAAAATCCAAGTAATTTTGAAACAATGACTATAGATAGGATCACAAAAGAAGACCCTTCTTCACCGATTATAATACCAAATTCAATCGATACAACTTTGAACCCGAGGGAGTCAATGACTCTGACTGTTTCTATTAACGGGAATAATTCGGGTATTATAAACGAAACTATTGAAATCAGAGGGTCATTCGGCAGTGCAAATATCCCAGTAAAAGCTGAAATTCTACCTAACATATCTATAGTTCCAAATGTGGTAAGCCATTATTACGATCCAGGAGAAAGATTTGTTATCCCTTATGATATAAGAGGAGTCGATGCTAGTAACCCTCTAACGAATATAGATGTGACTACTCACTATAATTCGACTATGCTATACCCTCTAAGAATTGTAGATTTAAACGGAGGTGTAGCACTTGATCAAGCAAATACAGACATTACATTGAGAGGTGTTAATACTGCTGAAATGACAATTGTTTGGCAAAATGGCTTAGTTGCTGATGGACCAGCATTTGGTATTGAGTATGAAGTACTCAGGGGCAACTCACACTTTACTCCAATTAGAATCGAAGATAATATATCACAAAATGTATGCCTATCAGGAAATACCGCTGAGTTCTATGTGGAAGGGCTTTGCGGAGGGCGCGACAGTCAAATACTAACAAAAAATTCTACTATTTTCAATGTATATCCTCTTCCAGCAGTGGACGAAATGAATTTATTAATTTATGATATTGAGGATAAAAACTTTGAAGTTGAAATATATGACCAAATAGGAATAAAAGTATATCAAAATAATTTTAATATAAGCAGTAAAATTGTTTCTGAGTTTAAAATAAACACCGTAGATCTATCTAATGGTACTTACGTGATAAGGTTAAAAGATGGTTCACAAGTGTTATATAATAAAGTAATAATTATCACAAAATAAGTAGATGTGAATTGAAAAAGACTATACTAATTATAACGGCTATTTTATTAATAGCGGGAAACTCTTTGTTATCCCAAGAGAAAACATCAGAAAGAAATATCCGAATAGGAATGTTTGGTGCGGGAGCTTTGAATATGCACTCAGGTCAGTTCAGTAGCTATGACGGTATGCTTATTTGTGGAACTTTTGAGGATGGAACCGGTATAGGTTGGATGGCTGGTAACAGTGTAGAAGTTCCATTTAATACAAATTTCTCAATTTTTGGCAGGGCTTTCTTTCATAAAGCTGATGGAGATTTTGAGGCTACCCCCGAAAATCCGATTAGAGTTTCTCTAGATGACGGTACTTTAGTTTACTTGTCAACTGAGCATCAATTAGATGTATCTTTAGATTATATTCAGTTTGAAATTTTGGGTGCTTACTATTTGACTGACAAAATCTATATGGCGCTTGGCCCGGGAGTAGCTATGCCTACACATGCATCATATACGCAAGTTGAAGAGTTACAACAGCCATTTGGACTAACATTCAGAAACGGTGAAAGTACTAGACAGATTGCATCAGCAAATTTTAATGTTAATCCGAACACAGAAACAAACCTAAGAATTACTGCTCACGCATTGGTTGGTGCTGATTTTTCAATATCAAAAAATTTATTTTTAAGTCCTGAAGTAGGTTACATATTTCCTTTTACGAATGTTCTTAGTGATAATGATTGGTCAGTAAGTACTTTACACGCAGGAGTGGTTCTGAAATATGAATTAGGAACTCCGGAAAAAGTTATAATCAAGGAACCTGCACCAATACTTGACCCAATCACGGAACCTAAGATTACACCTAATCCAATTGCATCGATTAAAGCTAAAAGTCTGTTAGAAAATGGTACTATGTTAGAGTTTGCACAAGTAACAGTATCTGAAGAGAATAATAACAATTATGTTCCTCTACTTCCTTATATTTTCTTTGATGCAGGTGTTTCTGAACTTGCAAACAGATATGTTACCATTAGTAGCTCAGAAAAAAATCTTTTTGATGAGTCAACTCTTCAAGATTCTGTATTAGCGGTATATCATAACTTACTGAATATTGTCGGTAGTAGAATGCAGAAAAATAATAAAGCAAATCTTACTGTGACAGGATGTGTTGAACCAACAGACGACGGTACTAATCTGAATAAACTTGCTTCCTCAAGAGCACAGACAGTTAGGGATTACCTAGTAAATACTTGGGGAATATCGGCTGACAGAATCATAACTCAATCACGTGAATTGCCTGAGGAAATTTCTAATCGGACCATTGCAGAAGGTAGAGAAGAGAACAGAAGAGTAGAGTTAATGTCAAACAGTCCTGAAATTTTGGAACCGGTCAGACTTATAACACATAATAGTGAAATAAGTCCTGAGTCAATTGTATTAGAACCTAAAGTTAAATATGATGAGAATCTAAAAAATTGGGATATAGAAGCAATTAATATTGACAATTCTCAATTATGGAAGAAAAATGGCAACGGCTCCCCTTCAAGTTCTATGCAGTGGGATATAGACCAAAACAAAATGATAGAATTGGCAAGAAGAGATATATCAGGTAATCATATTTCTGTGAATTTTAAAGTGGTTGACAACGAAGGGAATTCTGACGAAGCTACTACTGCAATACCTATTTTTTATCAGAAAAAATCGAAATATTATGATGGAGAAATAGTTGAAGATTCTGTTGTAGAAAGATACAATTTAATATTCTTTGACTATGATAAGCCTCTGATAAATGAAGAAAATGAAAATATTTTTAAAACTATTTTAAGCAGAATAAACACTAATTCATCTGTTAGTATTACTGGGTTTACTGATAAATTAGGAACTGATGAGTACAACAATCAGTTATCAGTTGACAGAGCAAAATCAGTTGAGAAAGCGATTAAAGAAAGAGTAGTTCCTGAAAATATATATAGTAAAGGTGTTGGTGAAACACTGATATATGATAATAACATTCCGGAAGGTAGGTTTTATAATAGAACAGTTATAGTTGAGATCACAACACCATTAAAACGATAACAATAATATGAAAAGAATTTTTCAAATATTAATACTTCTGTTGATTATTGCACCATCATTGCTTCAGTCGCAACAGGAGTTAAAATTGGAGGGGATGCTTCCTCCTTACTTACTAGATGCTGTTGTATTGAAAAATGGACATTTTCATATTAGTACATCTTATCTCGACCCTTCAGATGATCCGAAATCTTTGATTTATCATGAAGATGGCAATGGAGTTACACCTCCAAACTTTACTTCTCATGTTCACTTGATGATTGACAATATTATATTCCAGTTGCCATTTGAGGACGATCCAAATACAGAAATGCCTCCCCCTCAAAATTCTTTAACTGTTTCCCGATTGTTCAGAGATACATTGAACGGAATTCCAAGGATAAATTCGGAATTAATAGCTAATATGCCAGATGGTGAAAATGTTAGATTTATATTTTCAATGGAGCCAAGTAAAAGACCTAGTGGTGGGTTTATAAAAATGTCAGTCTCTGCGGATACTTCTTCGAAAGCTCATGATGTTGGTGTACTTTTATTGATAGATACTAAAATCGGTGACAATGATAGAACGCCTATTGTAACATCCTATGGATATTATAACACAGAGCAACAGTTTACCGAAGCAGTGGTGCCTGGGATACCTGAATTCTGGTTGGCCTTGGAGGGCAGTCCTGTTCAGCCAGGGTTGACGGCAAGGGGCAATCTGAAAGAGCAAGGTCTGTTGGAACCTGATTTTTTTATGTTCGGGAACTGGGCAGATTACACAGGGCAGAATACGTTAAAAGGACTTGGAAAATTCTTATGGAAAGATCGAAATGCTGACAATACTCTTACTTATACGGACAGTGCCGTTCTATTAATATGGGATGAAGAATTGGTAGGAGCGGGGCAGAAAAAAGTCCTAGCTTCAACAGAAATCGGTATAGTGGACTCTCTAGAAGTAGTCGATGCCGGATCAACAACTGGTGGTGGGCCGTCAGGTGGTGCTGGTGACGGTATATTCTATGCAAGGCCTGATGGTTGCGTTCCTTTTGATACGCTTCATCAGACTGATT
Source organism: bacterium (assembly GCA_030426865.1). GTDB lineage: Bacteria > Bacteroidota > Ignavibacteria > Kapaibacteriales > UBA2268 > PGYR01. The sequence goes on from JAUHXN010000033.1 coordinate 4,790, forward strand.
GTAATGACCCTAATTACCACCCTTATTATCCCGATACTCTGGATGTCTTATTCATTATAACAAACACTAAAGACAAAACATTTAATAATGTAAGAATAGAAGTTGATGCTCTTCCTACAGGACTACATACTGTTGCAACTTCGAACAGTATCACTCCTAATATGCTCGAAGAAAGTACCTCGGCTGTTGGGGTTGTATCATTTCACGCAGATCCGAGATTATACACAGCCGACTTGAAAGTACCAATAAGACTAATGGGTAATGCAAATGATACGCTTGCAATAGATGAGTTATGTATCACCGTTCCAGGGATTCTCAGCAGAGATTCAATACCTGATATGGATTTCGGTTTCGTGTGTCCCTCGACGGCGGATACAATGGCAGCCAATATATTCCTAAAAGATGTCAGATGCCGTGATGTTGTAGATATTTATATAGAGGGGAATGCTCCTGATATAAACTACTTCAGTATTGCACAAGCTTTACCAGCAACATTGCAACCCAATGTTCCAACACCTCTTGACATACATTTCCAGCCCGGAGCATTAGGTAATTATCAGGTAAATCTGATAGTGGAAATTAGAGATTTTGACGGTTTTCCCGGAGGGGACACTCTAATTGTAAGAGATACTGCAGTTATATCAGGCATTGGTAAAGGCGAAGAATTCTATTTCGCTGATGAAAAAGATACACTCAATATGGGAGCTGTTTGTATTGGAGATACTGCTACTTTCGAGTGGGCAATACTCAATCAAGGTGGTTGTGATGTTACAATACAAGATTATAATTTTTATAGAAATTTCTTGAATCAGTTTTCACTTGCAAATGCTAGCGATTATCCATTGGTAATACCAAAACAAGATGATGGTTCCATAGGTAGGGCATTAGTTCAGTTCATTCCTAATACTCAGGGCTGGGATACTACTCTGCTAGTGTTAGAAAGTCCGTCTGCCCCAGGATTTGATACTCTAGTTGTAATAGGTAGAGGTGATCTGCCGATATTTGAGATACTGCAAACTGAAGTAGCTTTTGATACTATATGTCCGGGAACAAAATATCCATTTAGACTTAAATTGGACAATCCAACAGCTTGTGTTGTGGATATAGATACGGTTTTCATTACATCAACTAGTAATGCTTTTACAGTAAATCCAGTGAAATTTACTATCCCATCTGATGGTAGTGCTAATGCCAATATTGTTGCTGAATTTGCCAACGAAGGAAACTACAATGGTACTGTTACAATTAGAACTAATACTGGATTTGAAATTACCAGAAATATTAGCGCTGTTGTAGCCACACGTTCATTAGTTACTGAGTTAACAAAAGATTTTGGTGATGTAAGAATAGGAAATTCTTCTACACGGCAGGCCATTGTTACTTCGACAGGATCAGCAGGTGTAGAGATAGATGATATAAGAATCAGAGGTGTTCACCCAAATGATTACTCTGTAATACTACCAGCTGGAGTTACTTATCCCATATATCTTTCTCCGGGTGAGAATCAAGTATTTGATATCCAATTTGATCCACAAGATATAGAAAACAGGTCAGCGTTTATAGACTATATTATGGACAATAATGCAATTTGTGAAAAGCCTGAAAATACTGAGCTCATAGGTCGTGGATATAGACCCGTAATTAATATGAGAGAAAATTCCATTTTCCTTGGTGACGTCTGTATAGGAGAGTCAATAGACACCCTAGCCGTTATTAGGAATTTTGGTAATGGTGATCTGGATGTAATCTCTGTATCAGAACTAGGTGCAGGGAATATAAATGTAAATGCTGGACTACCAATTACAATAGAAGTGGATAGTAGCAAAGAAGTTGCTATTAACTTCACCCCTCAACAAATTGGAGATTTCGAAAAGAAAATTTACTTTGAAAGTAACGGGGATTGGTTAGTGGGTTCAGATACACTACTGATACGAGGTAGAGGTATTATTTGTGCTAATATTTCAGTGCAAAGTGTAACTGGGCTGGTTGGAACAAATGTAGATATTCCAGTCAGCATAACTCCGAAAGAAGGGACTGGACTGACCACACAGGAAATTGCGCAGTTGATGAATGATGCTAATAAGACAGGAATTGAATTTTCAATTTATCACAACTTTAGAATCGCCCGATTTAACAACACACCTATTAATGAAGGACTCATAGCAGGGAATGAATCTCTGACTATATCAATGGATAATATTAATGTTTCCTCAAATGGTAATCTTAATCAAGATGGACTACTGGCTGTGCTCAATGCTGAAGTACTGCTTGGTGACGATTACGATACACCACTCGATTTAAAAATAGACAATTTTGCCGATGGGTATTCACGAGTGAACACAAAAGACGGGGTTCTGATAGCTGAGTGCTGCGCATTTGAAAAGAGATTAGTTGACGTCTCCAATGTAGTATTAAACATCAGGCCAAACCCTGTGAATAACACAGGCTACTTTGAGTTGTACTTAAAAGAGGAAAGAGTTGTAAATATCAAGATATTTGACAACCTCAGCAATGAGATAAAAGATATCAGTAAAAATCTTACTGAAGGAAAGCACATAATAGAATTTGATGCCGATGATTTTGGTTCTGGTACTTATTCAGTGGTTTTACAATCCGGTGAGATTATATATTACACTCGGTTAGTGATAGTGAAATAGTAGATGAAAATTACATAAACAAAGATAATAAGCCCTTAATTTATTGGGAAAAATTTAAAAAATTAATTGGATACGGATCAAGATATTATATATGAAAAAAAAAGTAAAAAAATATATACTAATATTAGTCTCTGTATTAATTTTAGTAATTACTATACTTTACTGGTTTGGTCTCAAATTTGTAGGTGTTGTTCATGGTACATACTTTACTAAAGAATTTTATCATTACACAATTGATATTCCAAAAACTGGAATTACATATTTCAGAAATGTAAACCCCAATGAAATTTCTCATTACAGAGTTGTACAATCAAATGAAACACAAAATAGAGACATATTTTTTACTTTTAGTGATTCTATAGAGATTATAGTTATTACAGATTTTTTAGATACTACAAGAAAAGTAATGTTAAAGCCATATACAGTAATTTCTGTCCACCCTTCTCAAAGTAATGCCATTATACATTCAAATACGGATAATTTTGGACCTTTTCGTGATTAACACCCTTGAACAGTAATCAGCGATGTGAGGTATTTCCATAAATAAATTCAAACGAGAAGCCCCCCTTCGACACTAAATAAAAAAATCCCGATATTCTCTGTGAATACCGGGATTTGTATTTTAATCGTTATCAGTTAATTATTTTATTAGTATTAGTTTCTGAGTTGTGTATATGTCCTCAGCTTCTAGTTTTACCAAATATGTACCTGCTGCCAGTCCTTGTGAGTTCCAATTGTTGTGTATTACACCTGTTTGGTAGAAACCTTCAGCGAGTACTGCTATTCTATTTCCATACATATCATATATTGCTAATCTTACATAAGAGTTATCATTCAGCTTAAATGATATATCAGTTTTATCGCTAACAGGGTTAGGTACTATTGAGATTCTACTTTCATCGAAAACCAAACCTGTTATAGGTTCTGTTTCTACATCCGTAATAATATCTATTGGTGCTGAAGGGCATCCACTTCTGTAGTCCTCATCAATTGCTGCCATTCGTATAGTTACGCCTTCATTATCTTCCAAATTGAACTGAACTTTAGTGTCATTTGCATAAGCTATAGCGTAAGTGGAATCTTTGCCATCTTTGTCAGTAACTATAACATAATATCCAGCTACATTTTCCATATTATTCGGCATCCACTCAACTGTCATCAGCTTTCCTGTTGTGTAGTAAACTGCAGTCATATCGTGTGGCGGAGGCAAAGAAGTCTTCTCATTAGTAACTGGTGAGTCTGCATAGCCCGTAGCAAGCAGTTCTTCACTCTCTGATTGCACATAAGCATATATGTAGTTATTGCAGTAACCCAAAGTATCGTCCATAGTAAATTTAAATTCTGCATCCGTAGCACGTACTTCAGCAAATCTATAACCATCGAATCCAACGTCATTGTCATCTATATAGAACTCTATGAAATCAGTTGATTCAAAAGAATCCGTGTTCCAAGATAGTGTAACTTCATTATCATTCTGAGTAGCAGATACTAAGAATGGAGTATCACCTTCTGTTAAGTAAACTTCAACAATATCCTCCTCAGACCCATCTAATAATATAATTTTCCACTTGCCTTCCATAGGGGCTTCTACAGACCAGAAAGAAGTTAAGCCATCTTCCGAATTAAAATGAAGAATATTCGCATCTTCATCTGGTCCTGTCAACTCTGTATTATCTGGCATTATTAATTTGCTATCGGGAGCATGTCCTTTGCTATTAATTCTAACATACATCCACTCCGAATTTGAAGGTATATCGATACTTTTTTCTATGTCTGCTTGTGTCGAACTTACACTATTGCTTTTTTTACCATTCGGAACAATTGATGGTATATATTGTTTACCTTTGTTATAAGTAAAGAATTCCGTGTCATTGCTCGCTTTAGTCAAATCTAGTTGGAAATTAAACTTTCCAAGTTCAGCAAAATCGCATTCAGTGTATATATGACGAGTGTTCTCTGACATATTTATTAATGCATTCATTGAAGCAGTATAAGGAAGCTTTATTCTAGCTTCGATAATATCAAACGGAAATCCTTCAAAAGGGAGTTTTGGTAAAGTCAGACTACCATTTACTTTTCCTGTAAATTTGTTACCATCTGCCTTGTACCCCATGTCAAATGCTCCATTAAGAACATAAGACTTTCCATCAAAAGTTCCACACTTTAGCTGTGAAGTCAGTTTTAATAAGGCGTTATTATAGTCAAACCTAATTTCTGGTGTACCTGTTATTTGCCAATAAGTAGTACTCGGTAACTTCATAAAGTTTGCCTCACCATTTATATAAATAGTAGATGGTGCTTTGTAACCAGCTCGAGCAGTTATCTCCATCAGATCTTTATTTAAGCAGTTGTTTACTGTTCCCCCAAAAGTAAGTTCAAGAGGTGGGAATGCTAGACCATGGGCTTTACCTTCTAATCCCAATACACAAACTCCAGTATTTCCAATTGGTATTCCTTTCGCAAGAGTACCTTTGAATCCGACACTGTCAAGCTTTGCTTTTTTAAATGCAGCTCCTGCGCCAACTGTCATAAATGGTACGGTGAATTCTGCTCCTAAGTCAAGTTTATCCGATTTCTGATCATAATTATAAGTCAATTTATTAAGGCAAAATTTTGGAGCTGGAGATAAATCAGAGACTTCAAAGCCATCAAAATACATACCTGTATTTCTTTGTATCTTTAAACCAGTTACCTTTATGCCTGTGTCAACTGGTTTTTTACCATCCTTATCACAACCTGGCGAGAATCCTGGAATTTTAATTGATGCACTAATTTCAACACCTGATGCATTTGTGCCACCTATTAATTTAATATCTGATATTTTCTCTATTTGAACTCCACATATTTTAGGTGCATTAGAAATTGCTTGATTCAATAAATTCGTAAAACCTCCATTTGAACCTAATAGCTCAACATTAACTAGATTACCACTCATCAATGTAATGTTACCATTACCACCACCAGGGATTGGTACATTTTTTATTGAAAAAGTACCATTTGCATTGAGTTTCAGAGTTTCTTTATTTATTTCCATTGTTCCACTAAAAGAAATCAAGTTATTTATAAGGACTTCCCCATTTGCTTTTATTACTGGATTTCCTTCTTTCTCTTCCCATCCTTCTTTAGTACAAAACTCAAAAGCACCTTCCTTCCAGCAAGAGTCTATACTTACATCAACTACTACAATAGATTCCTCAGAATCAATATATTTTTCTTTTGAAGCATAGAATTTTATTTCATATTCATCTTGTTCTATATCTTCAGGTACCAAAATGTCATACTTTCTTACTCCATTTGCATCTGATGTTCCCAAAGGTCTGAACGACTTATCACCTTTCAAGCCATCTTGAATATAAATTTGAGCATCTTCAACTGGAACAATTTCACCGTCCTTTTCTTCTGAAATAGTAATATCAATTTTCTCAGATTCATTGGGTTTCAATTTATAGTCAGTATTTGGAGTAATTTTAACCAGAAGAACAGGTATATCTCCAACTATGACTCTAACACTTAAAGGTTTAGATTTTTGGTCATCATCAAGTGTTTCATTAGCATAAAAAGTAAATTCATAAGCAGAGTCTTTTGTGTCTTTCGGAATAGGATATTTATATAATAATTGCCCATCACCATTAGTTTTTCCAAGATATTCCTCAATACCAGGTTGGTTTAAAGGATTGATTACAGTAACTCTAGCATCTTCTACTTTTTCACCATCTTTGTCTCTTACTGTAAGACTAATTTCAACAGTTTCTTCTTGTAATACTTCATAAGTTTCTTCTTCAGAAGCTATTACTAAATCAGGCTCAGGTGCGACTTTAATTACGTTTCTAAGTGTTTTCGATTTAAGTTCATCTTCGTCATCTGTTTCTGCATATACTTCAATCTTATATAAACCAAACTCAGTCTCTTCTGGAATTATATATGTGAAATTTAATTCACCGCTTGCATTAGTTTTATCTTCTAGCTCAACAAATTGAATATCTTGATTAACCTCATTTCTTACAAATAATTTAACATTACCTGCAGGTTCAAAACTACCTTCGTCATCTGGCTTTTCAACTTTAATTTTATAAACCAAAGTATCTTCTGGTGCTAGTGGCTTTTCAATATAATCTTCATTTGCAGTTACAATTAGCTTAAGCGCAGGTTTTTTATCTATTTCAATTTCATTCGAAGCGACTGGGTCAGATGAGGAGTATTCTAATTCCAGTGTGGCATCAGTTGTAGAGGTGGATATTAAATCTGACTCACCTTCTCTAGCTATACCAACAATTGCAGTACCTGACTCTTCATCACCGGTATAATGAATTTGGAAATCAGTTAATTTTTTGGCTCCAGGAACTCCCTGCATTTTACCTGCTGCAGCATTAATCCAAATCTGGCGAGTGTTCTTTTCTTCTTTAAAAGCAAAAAATGAGGAGCCGCTTGGCAAAGTAGGTCTTCCGTGAAAATTACTTGAACTATGTCTGTAAATAGGGAAATCTGTCACAGAACCAATTGCATAGAATTTTACTTCATCTGGCAAAGTAGTATGCCAATTACCTAAAGGGGAAAGCCCTGTATATGGTTCAAAATCATCAGTGGGCCCTTCAGAATTTCTCAGGATAACTGGACCGGTTTGATTTTCATATTGTGGCATTATATCACCCAGATACATCTTTATAGAGGCAGGTTGTGATGATTTTGCACTAAGGAATATCTTAACTTTCAGTTTACCAGATATATCTTTGTTCGTAAGTGTCGGCTCATAGTACCAATTGAAAGTCTTTGTAGTAGGGCCAGCGGTCTCGGTATAACCTATTTCACCATCTATGTCACCGTCGCTTATATCATCTTCTTTCAATTCGTAATAATTAACATCCTCATCAATTATTTCTATTTTGTCAATTTGAATAACTGATGTTTCACGTAATACATATTTAACTTCTATATATGGATCTTCATCGCCTTCTTTTGCAGATGCAACAACTGTTACAATAGGATTATCTTGTGCACTAGTTATAGAGGGGAAGTTGAAGAATATCAGAATAGCCAGAAGACTATATAAGACTTTCCACTTGTTATTTAAGCTTGTAAATGAATTTTTCATACATACTCCTAAAAAAAAATAGATATTGTAAGATTTTTAGACTTGATTAACTTACTTAATTCATAGGTATTATGCAATAGTAAGTGTTAAATTTTCGTGCTGCAATTTTTTAAATTTAAAACGTTAAAGTAGTATGAATTATCTGGCTCATTTATTTCTATCATGCAATAATGAAGATATCCTTATAGGGAACTTTATAGCTGATTCTATTTCAATAAAAGCAGTGAATGCACTGCCTAAAAAGGTGAAGGATGGAATAATACTCCATCGGAAAATAGATTCTTATACAGATACACATGACTTAGTACGTAAGGGAACTTATAGACTACGTCAATATCATAAGAAGTACTCTCCTGTAGTTATTGATGTTCTATATGACCATTTACTTGCTAATAATTGGGAACTTTATTCAGGTACATCGCTTGATATTTTTGCAAAGGATGTCTATAGAGTATTTTCAAGAAGAATGGATGAAATGCCTCCTCGTTTAAAAATTAGTCTCCCTAAAATGATTGAACATGATTGGTTAAATAATTATAAATCTTTAGAAGGATTGAAATTTACTCTTGAGAAAATGGATAAACGTACGCGCTTCCCCTCTAATTTTGGAGATGCTGTAGAACACCTCTTAGATGATTACGACTTATTTACCGAAGAATTTAATTCCTTTTTTCCTGATGTGATTGCCTACGTAGATAGTCAATGTGAATGTCGTACGAAGTAAATTTATTTGATTGATATGTATTAGAATTATGACTTTATTAGTTTAGATTGTTTGTTATTCTTTCTTTCATAAAAAACAAACCCCTAATAGAATAATACTACAAGGGGTTTTTTATCTCCTAAAAATAAGAATTATATCTTCTTAAATATCAAATTAGTTTTATCGGATTTCGCTAATTTCTTTATGTCTTCTTTGAATAATTGGTAGTCTTCTATATTAACTATATCAGCTAATAAATGAAATTCTCTTTTACAAACTAGCTTTTCTTTTTCAACTTCGAATGTAAGAGAGTATTCGAAAATCGAATTTGAAATTTTTATATTATTAGGTACCTCAGATAATTTAGTGTCTTTCGGAAGTGTTATCTTTATAGTCTCAAACTCTTCTTCACTACTAAAATAACTTTGTAATTCGATAGGCGTTTTTCTTTCTGAACTTGCAACAAAGTCAGCACTATTGAATTTATCTGTCCATTCGACTTCATATACTAGCATATCTCCAACTTCAATAAACTTTTGAGGTTGTTCATATTTATAGAAATAACAAACACTATCAGAAACTCCCTCAAGACCAGAAGAAAAGTAAAAATCTGTCATAGTTAAACTTGGATCTTCATCTATAACAGCTTTTTCCATTTGTTCGTTCCTTTCTTTTTCAGTTAGGTAATAGTAAATATCTCTCATTATAGATGCATTGTCACCAAACTTTTTTGATTCTTTATTTGTGATGACTTTGTCCTTTTCGAATGTTAGTTCAGTTATTCTTTCTACTCGATTTTTAGAACCTAAATTATTTCTCATATTTATCAGTTCATTAGAACCTTCCCTTATTGGAAGTAATAATTGATTCTTAGACCAAGAAGGAACGTTGGCGAATGGAAGAAATTCATTTGTAGTTTCTATAAAATAAGTGTTATCATCAATATTTAACTGAGCTATACAATGATCAAAATCAATTGAAGGTAGAGGTAAACTTTGCAAACCATTATCTCTAGTATTCACAAGTACTAAATTGGCGTCTAAACCTGCTTCTTTACAAAGATTAACATAAAGAGTCGAGATGTCCTTACAATCTCCTAGCTTCTCATCGAGAAGAATATTCGATTTCTGAGGTATATATCCAGACTGTCTGAAAGCAATTGAAGAGTACCTTATTTCTTTTACTACATATTGATATATTTTAAATGCTTTTTCGTAGTCAGTGTCTTTATCACTTATTAGTTCGTCTAATAATGTTTTATAATAGTCATGGGATTCGATTTTATTTTTTGTTAAGTCTTTATACCAATCAACAACATAAGACCAAGTTGGAATACTTGATATATATATGCACGTTGCTACATCTTTAGGGCTTGGCATATATGATTCATAGTTAATACTTTTTAAGTCTTCTAATTCCCACTCATAGATATTGTAGTTACCTATCTTAGAAATTTTTGGTTTTAATGTATCGTTGTTTGATACATGGTAGTTGAATTTTTTATCTCCTTCTACTGCTAATGTATATTTGGTTTTATGAACTGGAAAGTAACTATTCATTTGGTAATCATCCCAAAAATGATTCGTCATAGCGTAACCATTGTAAGTCCAAATCTTATAAACTATCTTTATAGCGTCACCAACTTCAATGTTAGGAAAAACAAGGAAAGTTTCATTTTCCTCAGCTTTAACTTTTGAGTTGTTTTTCTTCAATAGAAAGGCTTCTTCTATCTGATATGTTTGATTACTATATACAGGAACATCGAACTCTTTTAAAATATCTAATCCTTTAGAGTTGTTTGCTTTTATAAGTAGGTAATATTTTTGTTCGAACCCTCCATTAGCATAAGCTACTGATTGTACCTCATCGTGTAAATAAGATATGTCATATTCACTTTCAGTTATAGAACTTTTGAATATAGAATCCAAATTGGGACTTTCCATTTTGTCGAATACATTTACTTCACCTTCTAGATTGGATAGACGTGTTCTACTTTTATAGTCTAGAGGGTTATATTCTATTGAGGTTCTATATGCTTGCTTAGCTTTTTCTATCTCATTCATCTGTTGATAGATTTGAGCTATAGACGAATGAAAAGGCGCATAGTAAGGGGAGACTTCCAAACCTTTATTTATATAGTCCAGAGCGATTTTATAATCTTCTGAATTAAAATATATATTGCTTAGTATATCGTAAGCTGCAGTTGCGTAAGGGAAATCATCTAAATACTCCTTAATTATATTTATTCCTTTTTCCTTTTCTCCGATTTGTATATATAAAGATGATAAATAAGTT
>JAUHXN010000034.1 GCA_030426865.1 bacterium
TAGTTAGCGAACTAAATTTGAAATATAATAAAGAAAGACAAGCTGCTATTACAACTGAAATGCTTGAAATAGTAGGTGGAGCTGAAGCTCTTAATAAATAATTAATATTTAATAATATTATTAATATTCTGAAAAAAGTAGTCCAGTTGGGCTACTTTTTTTTATTTTAAAAGTAATAGAATGACACAAATTAAATTACAGCTATGAAATATCTTCTTTTAATATTAATAATTGGTTATAACTTATATTCTCAAGAATTTTCTGATCGTATGAAAAGGGGTATTATAGAATATACTGAATTAGATGAAAATTCAGGTATGGTTGTTGGCATCGAAAATCCAAATATTATTTGGGCTATCAACGATGGGGCTGCAAATGAAATATATGGGTTTGATGGTAATGGTAGAAGCAAATCTATTTTAAGTTTTAAGAAAAACTTATTACAAGAAGACTCTGACATAGAAGATATTGGAATAATATTAATTAATAATGTCGTTTATATCGTCTTGTCCGATATAGGTGATAATATTGCTAATAGAAATAGTTGTTATTTATACTTTATACCAGAACCTAAAACAAACGATTTAAAAAGTGAAGTAGATATTAATTCTAACGATATAATTACAATAGAATTTCAATACGAAGATGGTTCTCGTGATGCTGAATGTTTTTTTGTTGATCCTTTGACAAATGAAATGTTTATTATATCTAAAAGAGAAAAATATGCTCGTTTGTATAAAATTCCACTTGATTTTTATAGTGAATTACTAACGGCTGAATTTGTTCTTGAATTCCCATTTGGGAATAATTCAGATATGGGCTTTACAGGTATAACAGCCGGTGATATTTCTAAAGATGGTAATCGTATTTTGATAAAAGATTATAATAATATTTGGTATTTTGAAAGATTGGATAATGAATCTTTATTTAATACATTTTCTAATACACCAATTAGAATCGAAAGTTATAATTATTCTTTGAATGATGAGCCCCAAGGTGAAGCAATTTGTTGGGAAAATGGTAATAATGGATTCTATACTGCTAGTGAAGAAAAATCTATTACTGGTTTCGATGCATCCCTTTTCTATTTTAGTGAAATCGTGACCTCAACTAAAAAAAAAGAGAATAAGTATTTTATAGATAATAATATATTATATAGTAATTCTAGTACCTCTATAGATTTAATTATTTATAATTATGTAGGTCAGTTAATTAGTAGAAGTATAATCAAACCTTTTAGTTATATTGATTTAAGTATGTTCTCAAATCAGGCACATTATTTGATACTGAATAATTATACATCAATAATAAAGTTGAGATAGTTTGCTTAAAAATAGACATATTTCGGAAAAAGTTGCAGTTTTGTTTATGATAATAGGGATACTTGTTATCCTATTGTCATTAGGTATTTCATTTGCTAATAGTGAACAATATTTTAACGTAGAGCTATCATTAGGAGAGTTTGGGGAATTTATTGGTGGTTTTGTTGGTTCACTTTGGTCTCTTGCTGGTATTCTACTTTTCTATAGCGCTCTTGTTTATCAAAGAGAGGAATTAGCAGAACAAAAAGGAATTCTAGTCACACAAACAGATGCAATGATTTTCCAAAGTAAAGAGCTTGAACGACAAAATGATACTTTACAAAAACAAAAACAAGAAGAGACTTTCTTTCATTTACTTAGATTTCACATTGATTTAGTAGAAACTCTAACTTTTGAGACTAATGATATAGATATGCAATCTGGTAAAATGCAAAAACAACAAATTAGAGGTAGAAATACCTTCGGTGAATTTTATAATGTCTTTAAAAGATTTTATTCGAAATATTTAGAGCATTTGAGTGATGCTGGTGTAGATGAGGATAGCTTAAAAGGGGTAATTGAAACTTCTTATACAAGTTTTTTCGCTGAATTTAGATACGAGTTAGGTCATTATTTTAGAAACATTGTAAATTTACTTTTGTTTATCGATAGAGCAAATGAGGAAGATAAACATTTTTTTCTTAGTATTTTATTTTCCCAAATAAGTGTTTATGAAATGTCTCTAATCTTTTTTCACGGGTTAACTTCAGAAAATAAAGAATTAAAAGTATTTATTGAAAAGTATGCGTTAATGCAAGATTTATTTCAAGATGATTTAATAAAATTGAATATAAATCTTTATAATGATTCTGCATATAAAAATGAAAATTATGATTTTACTTACGATATTGATTAGTTGGAGCTGGTATGACAATATTTGATAAATTTATGAAAAAAGACAACTTCATTTCACTACCTGATATAGCATCTAGATTGCTAGAAATTCTTCAGGAAGATGATGTTGATGTTAATGAGATTGTTAGGTTAATAGAGTCTGACCCAGTCATTTCGATGAAAGTTTTAAAGATGTCGAACTCCCCTATTTTCCAGGCTAGGTCGCAAATTGTTGACTTAAATCAAGCAACTCAAATACTAGGTACTAAGAGAGTAAGCGATATTGTTTTTAGTGTTTCATTACACTCAAAACTATTTATTGGAAGAAACTTGAATATATATCCTCTATTAGAAAAGTATTTTTATAATTCGTTTTTAGTAGGAAATCTATCAAAAGTATTCATTGATTATTATGATAGTAGAACTCGAAATGGACTTTTCGTCTCAGGTTTATTACATGATATTGGACGTATGATAATGATTCAGATGGAACCTCTTGACTATGTTCGAGTTATTGAGTTGATGGATTTAGAAGGAATATCCGAAATTGAAGCAGAAAACCATATTTTTAAAGAAAACCATACTAATGTGGGTACTAATTTAGCTGACGTGTGGGCTTTACCAGAAATGGTAAAAAGTGTTATAACACATTATATAGAACCGAGTACAGCTACTAATTTTCAAACTCTTAGTTATGGAGTAAATGTTAGCAAAGAGTATGTTGATAGAATCTCTGCAAAAGACTTTGAAAACCTAGAGAATATTTCATTATCTAGTTTTAAGAATTACAATACACTAGATAGTATGATACACATAAGTGATAAGAAAAGAATGGTAGATGAAAAAATGAAAGAGTTAATTGTAAATCTACCTGACTCTTACGTACTCTTCAAATAATATTTTTTAAGAGTTTATTGAAATTATTTCTTTTATACTATCTTCATCTGTAAGTCCAAGGTTTTGCCAGACTTCTTTCCCATTTTTATACATTTTAAGAGTTGGTAACCCCTCGATTCTTAATTTTTTTGCGATAGTCGGGTTTTGATCTACATCAATCTTAACAAGTTCTAGTTTACTGCTATAATCTTTTGCTAATTTATCGAGTATGGGTGATAATTTTTTACATGGTCCACACCATTCAGCATTGAAATCCACTAAAACTAATTTTTCTGAATTAGATATAAGTTTTAGATATTTATTTTCATCAATTTCTTCTGAATTCATTTGATTCAAAGAACTACCTTGAATCGTTTTAAGATTATTAGCTTTCCAAGATGTTATTCCACCTTGTAAGTCATATATCTCTGTAAAACCCAATTCCATTAGTTTAGATGCTGCATTCGAACTCCTTCCACCAGATCGACAATAAACAAATACGGGTTGACTTTTATCTAACTTCGATATTTCTTTTTCGAATTGTGAATCATATATATTTAGATTTTTAGACTTTTCAATATGTCCCGATTCGAATTCTTCTGGAGTTCTTACATCGACTAATTGAACATCATTAGTATTTGATAACTTTTCTTGAAAGGATTTCGCATCTAATTTTTCCAAAACTACTTGGTTGTTTGTTGAATCAGTTTTATCATTACTTGTGCAAGCAACCAACATTATTGGTAATAAAACTATCATTAACATTATCTTTCTGTAATTATACATTTAATTTCCTAGTTAATATTCTTAATTTGATTATTATTTACTGTCGTCTATAGAGCAATTTTGTTTTAAACATCCCAAATTGAAATAAGAAAATATGAAATAACCTATTGAAATAGCAACCATAGGAACATTCTCATTTACAATTCCAGAAATGAGGAAAAATATTCCTAATAAATTAGCCACAATTTTAGTTATTTTTCTCATTATTTCAACTGTTGCAGTTCTACGTTTTTCCAACTTCCGCCATTGTAAACGTCTTTAACCCCAGCTTTAGTTAGATACTCTGTAGCCATACCGCTCCTTGCACCCGAAGCACAGCAAAGAATTATCGGTTTTGGCATAATATTAAACTCGTTTACGAATTGAGGAATTTGATCAACTGGAATGTTACGTGATTTAGAAACATGTCCATCATTAAACTCACTTTCAGTTCTAACATCAATTATTTGAGCAGAATCTTGCTTTAATAATTCAAATAAATCCATTCTATTCTTTCTTCCAAAGTATTAAAAAAATCTCAAGACGATTGATTGATATTACGATTGTTAAAAAAAAAGCAGTAGTTTTATTAACTACTGCTTTATTAAAGATGTAATTCTATTTATTAACCATTTACTATAAAATGTCTAGAAATAACAAGTCTTTGTATTTCACTAGTTCCTTCATATAGTTCAGTAATCTTAGCATCTCGGTAGTATCTTTCCACGTTGAAATCTTCAGTATATCCGTATCCACCATGAACTTGAATTGCTTTATTAGCACAGAACATTGCTGTTTCAGAAGCATCTAATTTCGCCATTGCTGAATATGTAGAATATGCTTCTCCTGCATCTTTCATCTTTGTTGCTCTCCAAGTCAATAACCAAGAAGCCTCATACCGAACTCGCATATCAGCAATCATCCACTGGATTGCTTGGAAACTATTTATTGGTTTTCCAAATTGTTCTCTTTCTCTGGAATATTTAAGCGCATCTTCAAATGATGCACGTGCAATTCCTAATGCCTGTGCCGCTATTCCTAACCGACCACCATCAAGTGTTATCATAGCCATCTTAAATCCTTCATTTAGATTTCCAAGCATAGCTTCTTTAGGTAATTCAACATTATCAAGAATTATTTCTGTCGTAGATGAAGAACGAATACCTAATTTTCTTTCTACTTTACCTATACTATAACCTGGTGTATTAGCATCAACAATAAAACCCGTTACACCTCTTGTCTTGCTTTCAGGATCAGTGGAAGCAAGCAATACAAATACGTCTGCCTCTGCCCCATTTGTAGCAAATATTTTAGAACCATTTAATATCCATTTATCACCTACTAACTTGGCAGTAGTTTTAGTCGCACCAGCATCAGAACCTGCTCCAGACTCTGTAAGTGAAAAAGCACCTATTTTCTTCCCAGACAACATATCAGGAAGATATTTTTGTTTTTGCTCTTCTGTACCAAATCTATATATTGGGTCACAAGTTAATGATGAATGAGCTGAAATGATAACACCAGTTGAGGCACAATATCTTGAGATTTCTTCTATAGCTAGCATATAAGATACATAGTCCATTCCAGATCCACCATACTCTACTGGATAAGCTATGCCCATGAGTCCTAATTCCCCAGCTTTTTCAATAATCTCTCTAGGAAATTTATGGTTTCGTTCATTTTCCGATGCAACTGGTTCAATTTCATTAACTGCAAAGTCATGAACCATTTGTTGTAGCATTTTCTGTTCGTCTGTTAAAAGTAAATCAAACATATTAAACCCATTTAGTCTTTATTAATAATAAACTTGTATTCTTTTTTTATAATAGATTCCAAATTGATTAGTGGAATTTCTATTGTAATTTGACCTTCTGCATAGGAGGCAATTTCATAAGGATTAAACAAAAATGTAACCTTTTTATTGTCAATAGAATAATTTTCATTTAGATGAAACTTATTATCATTAAACGAATATCCTTCTTTTTCAATATCTATACTTTTTTTACTTAATCCTCTTTCAGTTAAGAAATAGTCATAAGCTATTACAGTTAACTCATTCAATTCAAAAATATCTTCTGGTAATAATAATTTATTCTTTTTTAAATCAAACACCGCAAAATATGTACTATTTGCTCCATGAGCACCACCTGTATATGACTCTTGCTTCGATTCCAATACTATAATATCATTTATAGTATAAATTGAATCCATTTCTATTGTTGTGTATAATTCTAATTGTTCAATATCTGTATTATAATTATCAAGTTCCATTAATTCTGTATTATCATCAACGTATGATTTCAATAATTGCAAATCAATTACATTAATATTAGCGTTAAGTTTATCTTTTTCTAAAAACTTAGCTACAGACTCGAGTATAAAACGGTTTATGTTTTCTAGATTCTTATTTAAAAATATAGGTATTTTAATCCGATATTCTATTGTACCATTTTCATTGAAACTCTTTGTTTCATTAAGTTCTAAATAATTAATACTATAAGTGTTAGTTAATTGACTGTCGTCATTATTGTGGATACAAGAGGTTAAAAATAATAATGAAATAATTGTTAAAATATAACGGATTTGAATCATCGAATTTATTTTTTAATAGTTAAAATTCTTATATTGTAAAATTACATAATGTTTTTCAGTAAAAAAATAATTACCTAGAATATGCCTATAAATCGTAATCTAACAGAAGATCAAATCTTAATTCGTGACACAATTAGAAATTTTGCAGAAACAAATATCAGAAAGCAATCTAAAGTTTTAGATGAAAAAGAAGAATTTTCATATGAGATTACTTCTCAAATGTCTGAACTTGGTTTATTAGGTGCTTTTTTACCTTCCGAATACGGAGGTGCAGAATTAGATTATGTATCATATATTATTGCGGTTGAAGAATTAGCACGCGTTGATAGTTCTCAAGCAGCTACAATTGCAGCTCATAACTCACTTGGAACAGGACCACTTTATTATTTTGGAAATGAAGAACAAAAAAATAAATATCTACCTCAATTAGCAGGTGGCAAACTATGGGGATTTGGATTAACTGAACCTGAAGCTGGCTCAGATGCTGGTAACACACAAACCACTGCTGTCCAAGATGGAGACTATTGGATATTAAATGGATCCAAAATTTTTATAACGAATTCCGCTACTGATATTACGATTGGCTCAACAATATTAGCTATAACTGGAGAAAGAGAGGGCGGTGGTAAAGAATTATCATGTTTTATTGTTGAAAATGATGCAGAAGGCTTTTCGCAATTAGTAATGAAAGATAAGATGATGTGGCGAGGATCTAATACAGGAGAGCTTGTATTAGAAAATGTTAGAGTCCATAAATCTGCTATGTTAGGTAAACAAGGAGAAGGGTTTAAACAAATGCTTTCTACTTTAGATAAAGGTCGTTTATCTATTGCTGCTATGGGACTTGGTCTTGCTCAAGGTGCCTATGAACTTGCTTTAAAATATTCTAAAGAAAGAGTAACATTTGGAAAACCAATATCACAATATCAAGCAAATGCATTTAAGTTAGCTGATATCGAAATGGGTTTAGAGATGGCTAGAAATTATCTATATGATGTTTGTAGAATGCAAGAAGAAGGACTAAATATTACGAAAGAAGGCGCTATAGCAAAGTTATATTGTTCAGAGCTTGCTCATACTGCTGCTAATCATTGTGTCCAAATCCATGGTGGATATGGCCTTATGAAAGAATATGATGCTGAGAAATATTACCGAGACCAAAAACTTTTAGAAATCGGTGAAGGTACTAGTGAAATTCAAAGGCTTGTAATTGCTAGGTCAATTGGCTGTTTTGATTGATAAATGTAACTAATTCTCTATTAAAACCGTCTTTAAAATAAAAAAAGTGCATATTTATGAAAGTATTAGTGTTATTAGTATTATTTCCAATTTATATATTTTCTCAAAGTTCAATTAGTAATTCCCCTCAAATTAACTCATTACGTATTTTAGAGATTGATTTAGATAATAAATTATCTTTACTTGATACAGCTGTTGTATTCGACAGAAAATTTAGTGAAAAATACAAGTTTGATTTTAATCAAATAATGGAAGAATTAATTGAAGTTGGTTATCCGAAAATAGATTTATTCCACTTTTTGATGGCTTCAAATTACCAAAATCTAGACTCAACTGAAGATGATGGCATAAGAACTTATGAATTCTCAAGTTGGTGTCGTAGAGACACAGTAGATTGGGAAACAAATGATGACGGAAGTATAGAATATGAAATAGAGTATAGTAACTGCAAAATTAAGGATATTGTAAAATTAGACGAGAATAATAGACTGGTCCATTATACTTTTAGTAGTATGGGAAAGGCCAGTTCTGAAGATTATAGATTTGATGAGCAAGATAGATTAGCTGAAATTACCTCACCA
The DNA here is from genome assembly GCA_030426865.1 of bacterium. Classification (GTDB taxonomy): domain Bacteria; phylum Bacteroidota; class Ignavibacteria; order Kapaibacteriales; family UBA2268; genus PGYR01. The sequence continues at coordinate 8,249 of JAUHXN010000034.1, forward strand.
AAAGGTCATTTTATGCTTTATTATGATGAATATAACAGAGTCGAACGAATAGTCAAAGATTATGAGAATATTGGAAACTTAATTCAAACAATGGGTGGTTCTTTGAAAAGAGAAATCACATACAAATTTGTTTACGAATAATTATCTAACAATAGTTCTAAACATAACTTGACCTATTTCTGAATTTTGTATGAAATAACCTCTTAGTGAATCAATTTCATCGGCATAATCATCAAATAAATTAGAGCCAACACCTTTTGCATATAAAGGAATCAGTACATTCGTATGATGCATACTATTCCAAGTCATACTAGGTAATGATCCTTTTCCATTAGACTGTATATTACTATTGTAACCATTAATTCCTGTCAAATAACCGGTTTCATGATCAGCTGTTATAATAAGTAAAGTCTCTTCCCAACTAGAGTTCAATTCTATCCATTTAACAACACTTTCAACAGTTTCATTGAAAGATTTAAGCTCTTCTATCATTCTACCATTTTGATTCGAATGTGAAGCCCAATCTACAGCACCTCCTTCAATCATTAAGAAAAATCCTTTGGGGTTTTGACTTAAAGTACTTAATGCTGTACTAGACATAAGCTTTAAGGTAGGTATATCTTTAATAAAGGGAACTTGATTAGGATCAGCATTGACATCACCACCTCTTGCCGCTTGCAAAGTTGAATGAATTCGTGGTAAACCTAGCAGTCTATCTTCTGAAGGGTTTAACAATAATTTTTCAAACTCACTTTGCTTAGTAATTAACTTCCTACCATAATTATTTCCAGATATGAAATCGTTCCAGAATTTTTCACCTCCTACATATTTATAATCTGGTGATTCTTCCCTTTTTCCGTCATCATTATAGTCAGGATGACCACATCCGAATATAATATCCATGTTACTTTTAATCATTTCCCTAGCTATTTCTTCATAGTTATTTCTATGAACATTATGAGAAGCGAATGAAGCGGGAGTAGCATGTGAAAAGGGTACTGAAGTTACTAACCCAGCGGATTTACCCAATTCTTTCGCTTTTTCAGCGATTGACTTTAATGGATTAAAATAAATATCCATACCTATTGAGGCGTTATAAGTTTTTCTTCCTGAAGCAATGGCTGTAGCTGCTGCTCCTGAACCAGTAGGGGCTAAATTCCTCCAGACAGAGTCCGAATATGTTAAACCTGAGTTATATCCATTTTGCCAACTTAAACCTAACTCAGTTTTGAACTTACCAGACATTGCTGGCGATGTGCATACTGGAAAATGAACGGGGAAAGATTCATATATTTGTGATTTCAATTTACCATTAGAATAATAATTTGCAGCATCAATGTGGTTATACCCACATCCATCAGCTATCATAATTATTATATTTTTTGCTTTATTTTCTTTTTTATCTACGTTAAGAGATAATTTCGGTTTTTCTATTTCACATCCAAATAATAGAACCGAAAATATTAAAAAAGAAATAGACTTAGTCATTATCTTCCACCTGAAGTCGGTATTTTTTTCTCAGTATAACCAGAAGGAATTGCGAAATCTGAATCAGAAGCACTATATTCCGTTACACTTACTAGTTCACTTACTGAATTATCAGTTGTATTAATCGTCATAATTGGGATACCATTAAACTCATCATACATAGCTGAAAAAGGGTCTTTTTGTGCCATAGGTACAGATTTGACCATCTTGTTCATAAATTCACTAAATGATTTCATTACTGCCATATCTGACTCGTTAATACCTACAGACTTGAAAGGTGCTGCCCAAATTTCACTTTTAATATCATTATCTGCTTTTAAATTATACTTTGTTGTATTCCAATTATTTATTTTCTTTGTTTCGTTAGTTTTATCTACTGAATAGGTAACACTAACTCCACCCATTTGTGAGCTCATCATCTTTTCCATTTGCTTTCTTTGAGCTTCTGGTAAATTTGCCAATTGTTGCTTCATCTGAGCCATTACCCCTTCCATTTGCTTCCCTATGTTCTCTATCATTTCTTTGCTCATAACCATATAAGATTTTTCTTCATCCATAATAATAATTATCTTTTCTTTTGAAGCATTATAAATTACAGTTATTTGACCATTTTTGCTTTTATTTTCTATTTTTAATTTATCTGGAGTAAAAATGGCAGTATTAATTTCACTTTCACCCTTATTGTCTTTATCATAATTTTTAAATTCTAATTTTACATCCGCAATAGAGATATTTATTACAATAATTATCATTGCTAAAGTAGTTATAATATTTTTCATTTTATCCCTTTTAGTTTAATTTGACTTAATTCGACTCCACTAATTTAAAAAAAATATGACTAAGACTGCATTAAATAATTTTTTAAGCTATGATTTATTTTCTATTTATAATGTAAATATTGAAGTAAAAGATATAGCTATTTTATTTATTTTTATTATTGTACTGAAAATATTATCTAAAATTCTTAACCGTATAATCTTTAAATATTCGAAAAGAGATCAAGGCTCGACGATAGCAGTTTATAAATTAATTAGCTATTTCATGTGGGTAATTGGGTTTTCTTTCTATCTGAACGTAATAGGGTTTGATGTAACATTCTTATTAGCTAGTAGTGCGGCATTATTAGTAGGTATTGGTATAGGACTACAACAAACTTTTAATGATTTAATATCAGGGATAATTCTCTTATTCGAAGGATCAATTAAAATTGGTGATATTGTTGTAGTTGATGGTGAATTCAAGAAAATTCAAAATATTGGCCTACGAACTTCTAGTGCAGTTAGCTTTGACAACTCAATTGTGATAATTCCAAACTCAAAAATAGTTACCGAAAAAGTTATAAATTATGACAACGGAATTCATCCGGTAAGATTTAATGTTAAAATAGATGTTGCTTATGGTACAGATACACAATTGGTAAAAAAACTATTAATTGAAATTGCAAAAACGGAAGAATTAGTTCTAGATGATCCAGAACCTTTTGTTATGTTTGATAATATTGGAGAAAGTGCTTATAACTTCAGATTATGTATATTTATACAAGCCCCATTAGATGGTTTTTCTGTCCAATCTAATATTAGATATAAAATAATAGATGAATTCAAAAAGAATAATATTTCTATACCATTCCCACAAAGGGATATAAATATAAATAAAAATTCTATTAATGAATTATTATCTAACAATGATTAGTTTTTTGTAAATGCTAATTGATGGTGTTTTAATTTCAATTAAGTAAATTCCGTTTGATAAATTTGAGATATTACTATTGATTTTATTGGCTCCAACTGGCATTTCTTTATTAGAAATTTCATCAAGTATTCTTCCATTAAAATCTAGTATATTTACTTCAGTTATTCCCTTTTCAATAAGATTTAAATCTATACTAAGTTCACTAGAGTTTATACGGCTGTAATTTAATGAAGCGCTTAATTCCATATCTAAATCTAAGAGCCTTACACCTCCTTCGTAACATAAATCACTTACACAGAAGATCCCAATAACTTGATCTATATTTATATCGGTTGTATTACCATTTGCTATTAAACTATCCATAGCTACTGAAGCACAGGAGTCATTTCCCCATAGTGCTTCCATTTCAATATTTAGTACAGCCCCTTTTTCTAAATTAGTAATTTCAAAAGGTACAATTCTATTTTCATTAACTATTCTACTATCAATCATTGTTGGTCTCATTAAAGTATGATTGAAAAATAGTTGCCCAGATATTGATGTTACACCTGCTTCATCTAGTTTGTTGGAATTGGTTAATGTTATAGGGTAATTAAATCTCTCCCCTATTTTTCGAATTTCATAATTAGGTAAACTTATTTCTGCAATTCCATTTCCTGCAGAAACTACATTAAACAATATACTATCTTGGTTAAGACAAGAATCATTTACAACCAAATAATATTGATTGCTTATATCAGCAGCCCCATTATAATAAACTGTCACTTCTGAAGTCTGACCTGGTTGAGCAGTCGTAGGTACAACAGATAATACTGTAAAACCGTTTAATTGTTGAATATTCCATCTTATAGGAATTGTTCCATTATTTCTAATATTAAAAATCTTATTGCCAGGGTTATTTAATCCATTAAAAATGAATTGTATATCATCTTCTATTATTTCGAAATTTGACATATCCTTTTGAACTGTAATAGGAAATGATAATTCATTATTAGATGATTGAGAGTCATTAGAAATAAAAACTAAATCCGTATTAAATATTCCAGCTGTATTAGATGTGAAAATAATAATCAATGTATCAGATTCTGATTCTTGAAGTGTCATAGTTTTCTTATCAAGAATAAATAAATCTGAATTAGCATTCTCTACTCTAATATTGGTAATTTCTAGTTCTTCTTCCCCAATATTTGTAACTGGTACTTTTATCACAAGACTGTCTTCACAAGTAATTCTATATTTAGAATCTAGAGAAGTAAATAAAGTTGGTTTTGTATTTTTAATATTAACATCTATTTCAATACTATCAGCACAATATGGTTGAGGTGCAAATCTAAATTTAAATCTTTCACCTCTGTCCCCTCCGTTAAATCTATATGAAACTATTGCAGTATCACCTTGTAGAGTTGGATTAGGCACTATAGATAAGACTTCAATTATATTATCTAAAGATACATAAGATGGTTCCCAAACTAAATCTGTCTTTCCATTATTAATTACAGTAAATTTCTCATTAATTACAACATTATTATCAGCACCAACTAGCGTATTGTTACCTTCCACTATGAAAGAAGTATTCAGTTTTCTTGCATTTAAATATATAGTTCTCAAATTAGATTCTAATTCATTAGTAAGTATCAAAATAGAATCTTTAATAAGACCAACATCAGTAGGGTTAAATTCAACATCAAAAGATATGGAATCTTTTTCTTGTAAATTAATATCAAAGTTTAGATTGGTTAGTATATTAAAATTTATACTATTTAACTTTATATCTGATATAGTTATACTGCCTTTCCCATTATTATACAAGGTTATCTTTTCTATATTTGTTTCATTACATATAACATTTCCAAAATTAACACTATTACTAAATTCTAATTTTGGATCAATTCCTTCACCATATAGATTTATATGCGCAATCGATAAGGAATTTGATTCATTTATATACTCAATTCTTAGTCTTGCGTTTTCAATTTCGGCTATTAAAGGTAAAAATCTTACAGAAACTTCGTAGTCATCGTTTGGAGTAATTTCAATATCTGTCAACTCCGAAATTTCATTACTTGAAGCATCTAATAATTTGAAGTATGTATCAGAAGGACCAACTAAATATATTCTATTTATAACTAAGTTTGATGATCCATTATTAATAATAGATTTTTTCTTAATCGTAGAGTCCTTAGTAATTAGAACTTCCCCAAAATTATAATTTTCTGTCTGTAGTAAGGGTTTTACCCCCTTGGCAGTAATTTCAACTGAACTAGATCCAAACTGTGTATAAATATTTAACTTTGCTACGAAATCAGCCTCTTTATTCGGAGTAAAATTGAATTCAAATGAAGGTTGTTTTAGAATACTAGCTTTATCTGGTAAAGATGGACTGTTAGATACAGAAAATACATCTTTATTGACACCAGTTATACTAACTGAATCAATAATAAATGGGTATTCAAAATTATATTTCAATAGATTCGTAATTGTTGAATCTTTAGTTTGTCCGACTAACTCTGCGCCTAAGTTAATATTATCAACTTCGAAAACTGTTTTTCTAATAGAAAATACATCATCTGAAATATCTTCATACTCAGGATAAGCTCTTACTGAATAAACTGAAATGATATTCTCAGTTGACAAACCATCCGTACCAATTACAAATCTCGTATTATCGGGACTCCATTCTATAGTGTTATTTATTAAACTTTTTGAAATAAAATTATATTTTTCTCTAAACTCTTTTTTTCCATTTATATCTACTATTTCCCAAACATCTACTTTGGAACCATGGTCAACTGTAACAAACAGATTCTCAATTGATGAAGCTTTTAAATCTGAAATTCTTGTTGGAGGTCTAAATAGCTTATATATTTTTTTCCTTTCACCTATATCCCATAATTCTATAAACCTTATAGTACTTACAGCAGATGTAGTGAACAAATAATTATCATCAAAACTCCAATCGATATTTTTATATGAATGTTTTGCCGAAGTATCAGAAAGAATAAAGTTTGAAATAACTTTCCAAGTTGTACTTTTTTCATACACATATATTGTGTTAGATATTCCAACAGAATCTAGACAAATAGCTATTTTACGTGAGTCATTAGAAATAGCTACATCTGATATACTACCATTTACTATAGGTTTCTTTATTACATTTAGAATTTCCCTTGTTAGTATATTCATAATTGCAACACTATCACTATTTGAAACAGTAATAATTTGTTCATCATTACTAAGCTCTATTTCTCCGGTTAAGTCATTAATTCGAACAAACTTCTTATTTAGAAAATTGAACATGAATAAACCATTCGGATTTGTGACAAATATCCTAGCTCCATCAGGTAGAAATTGAACATCTATGAATGCAGAAGTGTCAGTCTCCATAAAAAATTCATTAATTTTTTCCCCTGTTATACTATTGTATAATCTTATTGAGTTAGTATCTGTTACAAAAGCAAATACATTCCCCCTTTTATTCCAACTTATTCTCTGTACATTATCATTTTCAATACTTGCATCATACACTTTTCTGCCAGCATCATCACTAATTTTCTTTACTCTAACTAAACAGTTATCACTTTCTACATTTGGTACAACCCAATCTGAAGTATTATACATTTTACCAAAATTTATTAAATTCCAACTTTTACCTGAGTCAAGAGAATAGTCTATCATTATATTACTATTTTGAGGTGTTCCATTCCAAAGAATTTTTTCATTGCTATTAGCTTTGAACACCTCTCCACCATTTGGTCTTCTAATTGCTATAGGAACACTAGAGGGAGGGGAATTTAAACAATTGCTTATCGCTGTAAAATTACTATTAAGACATGAACTCGCTTCTATTTCGAATTCACAGATCTTATATTTATTATCAGTAGGATTGTATGTGATAAGTATTTGCATTATAGAGTCTTTTTCTAATGTAAAAGGGGCTGATCTATTAACAAAAGTAGCTACAAAGTCAGAACATACTGCCAAGTTGCTATTCTTATTTATACCTTCTACATTTATACTACCATTAACTGCTTTGAAACTCATGAGGTATGAAGA
>JAUHXN010000035.1 GCA_030426865.1 bacterium
CTATTCAGTGCCTTCACATAAAGTATTCGAACAGTTTTTAGGTGAATGGGATGTAATATATGCAAATAGAACTGAAAAAGGTGTACCTTCGGGTGGAAGAGGTGAAGCGAAAGCTGAACTAGATTTAGGTAAAACAGTGCTTAATGTAAAAAGCAAGCTTGCCTTTGAATTAGGTGATATTGATTTGCATTTCGTATTGGGATACGATAAACATTTTTCTAAATATTATTTCATAAGCTATGATAATTCAGGTGAAACACCAGCATTATTTTGGGGAGAGTATATAGCAGAAAGCAACATATTCGAGTTTAAAAATTATGATAAGTATCCTAGTGAAGGAGATATTAGATTAGTAATTAAATTAGAAAGAGAAGATAAGTTTACTGTAAAGTCATACTTAAGAACTAACGGTTTAGATAAAGTATCTACTGATATGGCATATATCAAAAAGGATTAAATCCCCTAAAAATGAAAAGGGCTGATACAAGTATCAGCCCTAAAATCATTATCATTTTCTAGAACAACCGAAGATTAATATCTATCGTCTCTATCAAATCTTCTGTTATTATTTCTTGGTCTTTCTTCTCTTGGATTCGCTTTCTTAACAACAATTGTTCTTTCTTCGAATTCACTTTGATCAGTTTCGTCGATAGCACGTTGTGCTTCATCGTCGTTCGCCATTTCTACGAAGCCATATCCTTTAGATTTGCCCGTAACTCTGTCCATAATAACATTGGCAGAAGTAACTTCACCAAACTCTTCGAATAGTTCACGAAGACTGTCGCTAGTAGTTGAAAAATTCAACTTTGCAATAAATATATTCATACAATAAACTTTAAATAAATTATAAAAAAAATGACTGAAACAATACTTTACATAAAAGTATTTAACTTAACTCAGTCAAGAATAATGTAACTTATATTTAATATTTGAATTATCAAAGAAAAAAAGCAAATAAACATATTATTTAAATACAGTTTTTTTCAATTTATTATATACAAATTTACCTAATTCGGAAGTCAAGACCCCTAACATTAGTATAGTGGCACCTATTAATTCAAGTGTTGACAGTATTTCACTTAAGAAAATTGCAGCAAAAATAGATGCAAAGATTGGCTCCAAACTAAATATAAGGGCAGCTTTAACAGGTGTTGTATAACGTTGGTAGGTTGTATGAATTATTGTTAGTACAAAACTTGCTAAAATAGCATTGAATGCTAATGACATAATTAAATCAGTAGAAAAATCTACATGCAATTCTGGTAATTCTAATAACAAAAACCCAAGTAAGGGTAAGGGTAAAGCGAATACGAATTGAATAGCAACTAGCTGCATAGTTTTCCTATTTGAGTCATAATCTTTTGTATAGCTATCCATCAGCGTAATATAAACCGCCCAAAAACCAGTTGATAATAAAGTCAGTATATCGCCATTATTAATATTATCTAAATCTGGATTAGTAAAGATATATAAACCTATAAATGCTATTATTACACCCAACTTAGGCCAAAACAACAGTTTTTCTTTTGAGATTAATTTGAATGCAAAAGGAGTTAGAACAACAGTTAGACCAGTGATGAAGGCTGAATTTGTTACATTTGTCATCCCTAGACCTACAGTTTGCAATACAAACCCTCCACCAAATAGCAACCCTAGTATTGCTCCAGATTTCCAAGTCGCCCTATCTATATTATTCATATATTTATTAAAAAAGATAAGTACTAATGCAAGGGCAATAGAAAACCTAAATATGACATATAAGAATGGCGGACAGCTTTCTAATCCGAGCTTAGTAAACAAAAATGTAGCCCCCCAAATCAATGTCATCAGGAACAACATAAATTCGGCTTTCCAATGAGATACTTTATTACTCATTTATTTTTTCTCTGTGGTATCTGTAGGTGCTACAGGAGGTTTTTCTCCCTCTAGCTCTTCGAGGTTTTTACGGATTAAATCAATGTCAGTACTTGACTTTACTCCATTTATAGAGTCTAGTCTAGCTCTCTCTTTCGCTTCTTTTGCGGCCTTTGCTTTCTTTTCCCTTCTTCGCTTATTAAAATTAACAGATTCTATTAGAGTAACATCTTCAGGAATTATCCCTCTAGCACGGAGAGTATCTTCAGCTACTAAATATCTCTTTCTATTAGGAATCCAACCCTGAATTTCTTCAGGTATCTGTTTTATTGGTATGTACGCTTCTTCTACTTGCATAGGGTCACCAGAAAGCTTAATTCTCCCCTCTTTGTTATTGGTCAAATCGAGCCAAGGCCCAACTTTCCTATCGTAATCGAACATATCTTGTATGATAACTGGAGTACCCGATAGCCATATCTGATTTCTATTTGTATCTAATTGTACGCCTTTACCCCAGTTGTATAAAAACTGTCTAACACATGAATGTGAGACTGCACGACCAGGCATATCAAATTGATGAAACGCATTGCCTGCATAACGATGGAAATTCCAAGTATAAGGCAACACCCAAGTTGAGTCAAGTGACGATTTGCGTATTCTATCTCGCCAAACAAGTGCATATCTACCGGGATAAGTAGGAGTTCGTTCTTTGCCAGTATTAGCAGCCGCAAACCTGACTAGAACACCATTCTCATAAGCTGCGTAGCACTGGTATTTATTGGACACAATTATCAATTTTGGTAAATGTTTGGCGTCACAATAATACGGGGGATAAATAGAATAAGCACGCATATCAGGGATTATAGTATCTGGTACTACAATACTATCTCCTATTTTTAAAAAGCGCATCTCTTTTCTGTTCAAAGTAATGAAAGCTTTGTTAGCCCATAGATTCGAATCGCTATAAGCGTATTTCTTTTTTATCTCTAGATACTGTTCGTAATCTTCAATTTTCAAAGTTTTATAATTGATAGTAGGAAAAGTATCGAGTTCTATAAATCTCTTTTCACAAACATCTATTTCTTCAGACTCTTTAGAATCTGTCAGGTCTTGCTCATTTATATCTTTTGGCAATTCTGACTCGCTACATGCAGCAAAAAAAAGAAATAATAATGCAAAAAGTGCTTTCTTCATAATTATATTTTTTAATCTATTGACTATTTTGGATATTAAGATATTAATTATTTTGCAAAGTTAGAACATTTTTTAATAAAAGGTAGATTATGGAAAGAAATACGATATCAAAATTCATAGAGACAAACTTTTTACACTTCAATTCTGCGGCTCTAGTTGATGCTGCCAAAGGATACGAAAAGCAATTGGAAATGGGCAACAAGATGATGATAACTCTGGCAGGTGCTATGAGTACTGCTGAGTTAGGAATATCACTTGCTGAGATAATACGTCAAGGCAAAGTAGATATTATATCTTGTACAGGAGCCAATTTGGAAGAAGATATAATGAATTTAGTTGCTCACAATAGTTACGAAAGAGTTCCTCATTATCGTGATTTGACACCTAAAGACGAGTGGGCATTATTAGAAAGAGGGCTAAACAGAGTTACTGATACGTGTATCCCCGAAGAGGAAGCATTCCGTAAACTACAAAAACACATTTTTAAGATATGGAAAACTGCTGAAGAGAACGGCGAAAGATATTTCCCACATGAGTTTATGTACAAAATGTTGTTATCAGGTGTTTTAGAAGGTGATTACGAAATAGATCCGAAGAATTCCTGGATGTTAGCGGCAGCTGAGAAGAACTTGCCTATAATAGTACCAGGTTGGGAAGATTCTACAATGGGTAATATATTCGCGTCATATTGTATGAAAGGGGAACTAAAACCAAGCACTATGAAAAGCGGAATAGAGTATATGACTTTCCTAGCTGATTATTATATAAAGAACACGAAAGACAATGGACTTGGATTCTTCCAAATAGGTGGCGGTATTGCTGGTGACTTCCCTATATGCGTAGTACCTATGCTATATCAAGATATGGAAATGGAGACCATTCCCTTCTGGAGCTATTTCTGTCAAATCTCTGATTCAACTACTAGCTTTGGTTCTTATTCAGGAGCAGTACCAAATGAAAAAATCACATGGGGTAAATTGGATATAGATACTCCTAAATTTATCATTGAGTCTGATGCAACAATAGTAGCTCCATTAATATTTGCTTGGCTATTAAACAAATAATGTGTTATTTTAAGTATCTGTATTACAACTGTTTGAAAAATTTCTTCAACTAATCAACGGAATTAATGGCAATGAAAAAAATAGTTTTAATAATAATAGCAACCAGTCTTATGACTATGAGCAGCTATTCGCAAGAAGACGTTCTGCGACCTAATGGCCGTGCAGACAGTGGCTTTACAAAGTCCAGTAAAAACCCTTGGGCTGTGGGACTAGAAGGTGGGTTGAGTTATAATATGTATGGTGCTGATTTGAATTGGTTTGATAGTTTTGGTGACCCTACAAACGCAAACTCAGTTTTTAATGTATTCGAATCATTTAGCGGAATGTCACCACATTTCGGAATATTTGTGGATTATGATATTAATCAGATGTTTGGGCTTCACTTAAAGCTTATTTATAATTCTATAAGTTATGGTAATGACCAAGACGGAATTGTTGATTTTAGAGACTCGCAAACTGGACTATATTTAGGGACAGGAATTGCTAATATGGAAGTAACAGAAAAATATAGCTTCTTTAACATAGAGCCAAATTTAAGAATAAATACAACAGATGATTTATATTTTTTACTGGGTCCTTCATTCCAATTTGGTATGGGTACTCAAACGTCTGATATAATATACACTGAGAACGAAGACTTTGTTACTTATAATTCGGAATTACCTGATGCTGGTCAAAGTACGAAAGCAGAAAGCGCAAGTAGAGATTTTACTGAGTCACGAATAGCTCTAAACATAGGAGCTGGGTACAAATTTAAAGTTGGCAACAACCTTTATCTTGCTCCCCAATTGGTATATAATCTTGGCTTAACAACATACGATGATGCAGCACTTGAGAATATAAATCAACAAATGACAGAAGGGGTGAAAATCTTAAACATATCTAATCAATCGGTAAACCAAATCCGCCTTTCTATCACTTTATGGTTCGAAAACCTATAACAAGGAGAAATAAAAATGAAAAACTTAAGTATATATATAGCTTTAGTATTAGCGTCATTCTCCTTAGCATTCGGTCAGAATGTGATAGTTAGTCCGATAGGAGTGAACACAGATGGCGATGATTTTTCGAGTGGGATTACTCTCCGTGCAAATGAGATGTATTTTACTGCGGATAAATCAGGAGAACAGATTATTTACCATGCTAAATTAAAAAATGGAAAATGGGAAATAGTTAAAAAAATTGATAGTGATGTAAATTCTGGTGACCAAAATGGGTCTGCTACACTTACTCCTGACGGTCAGTATATGATTTTTGCATCTTATGAACACAACGTTGATGGTTTGGGTAGAACAGACTTATATAGTGCTAGAAAAGTAGATGGCTCTTGGACGGATGTACAAAACTTGGGAATGGCTGTGAACAGTAAGTATTGGGATTCTCAACCATCTCTAACAAGCGATGGCCGTACATTGTATTTTGTCAGTGACAGGCCAGCTAGTTCTGGTGGGACTAATATATTTTATAGCGAACGTACTCGAGAGGGATGGTCAAAAGCTAAAGAATTGACATCTGTAAATACAGATTCTGATGAGATGAGTCCATTTATTGCAGCTGATAATAAAACATTCACATACTCTAGTAATAAATCTGGAGGAGAAGGAGGATTTGATATTTATTTTGCTAAAATAAATTCATCAAAAAATGCTTTTGATTTTAAAAATGCAGGTGCAGCTATTAATACAGAGTATGATGAACACTTCTATGTAGTAGCAGCTAACTCAGAAACGGCATTTTTCAGTACCAATAAGCCGTCAGAAAAAGCTAATTTTAATATCTATTCAGCTGTACCTAATCCGCACGTAGCTGAAGATGTAGTGTTTGTACACGGTACTGTTAGCGACATAGACGATAATACTCCCCTTGGTTCAGATATAACGATAACAGATTTGACAAATGGTCAAGTCGTAGCTAACCTAAGAAGTGATGATATAACTGGTGAATATAGCTCTGTACTTACGGCAGGTAGAAATTATTCTATAACGGCAGAAAAAGAAGGGTATTTATTCTATTCAGAAAATTTTAATATTTCTTCATCAATAACAAATAAAGATATAACAAAAGATATTACTCTAAGTAAAATTGCCAAAGGTAAAACTAGGTTGCTAATATTCTTTGATTTTGATAAATCGACCTTGCAAAACGAATCTAAACCGGAATTGGCAAGGTTAACTAAATTCATGAATGATAATCCGAATGTTAAAATTGAGCTACACGGTCATACTGATGACAGAGGAGCCGATGATTATAACAAAAACCTATCTTTAGAAAGAGCAAAGGCTGTTAGTACATACTTAAGCAATAATGGCATCCAATCTGGAAGAATAGGTACTAAAGGTTTTGGGAAATCACAACCACTTATAGTAGATACAACAGAAGAAGCTAGAGCCAAAAACAGAAGAGTAGAGCTAGTAATAGTTTCTATTTAGTTTATAGCTTTTAAATTATTCTAAAAAAGAGATTGCTTTAACAAGGCAATCTTTTTTTTTGAGTTACTGGATCTTTTAATAACTATACCCATCCATTAAACAATTTTACTTTTTTATCCGTATATTATTTTTTTGGAAAAATACTATACCTGATATGAAATTAATAACTATAGCTATAGCATTCTCACTATCAATCTCTTTATCTATTGCCTCCGAACTAACGGAACTTTACAAGAAAAATCAGACACCTACTTATACTGAGCTCATAGCCCACTACCAACGGCTAGCTGATACTTATGAGTCTGCTCGATTGTTAGATTACGGTAAGTCAGATAGTGGAGAGCCGATATACTTATTCGTAGTCTCTCATAGTGGTATATTCGATGCTGATAGTATACAAGCGGCAGGGTTAACGACAGTGTTGATTAATAACGCTATTCACCCTGGTGAACCTTGTGGCGTTGATGCGTCTGCTAAGTTAGCAGAAGATTTGCTCGCGGTGGGTGTGATACCAAATACAAGAGTTGTTACTTGTATTATCCCAGCTTATAATATAGGTGGTATGCTGAATCGGGGTTGTTGCAGCAGAGCTAACCAAGATGGACCTGAGGAATATGGGTTTCGTGGAAATGCTAAAAACTTAGATCTCAATCGAGATTTTATAAAAGCTGACGCTGAAAACACTAAAACTTTCTACAAAATTTACCACGATTGGAAGCCACAGATATTCGTTGATGCACACTCGACTAATGGTGCTGATTATCCTGCTGAAATGACATTGATTAATACAGTCCGCTCTAGGGTGGAAGAAAGTATGCGGACTTTCTTTAGCTCAGGGATGACAAACTCATTATACAGAGATATGATACGAGATGGACATTCCATTTCGCCATATTACCATACTTTTGGAGATACTATTACCGATGGACTGATGGAGTATATGGATAGCCCTCGTTATTCGACTGGATATACGACTTTATTCAATACTATGGGTTACGTATCTGAAGCTCACATGCTTAAGCCATATCCAATTCGTGTAGAAGCTACTTATTCATTCTTGAAAAATGTAGTAGTATATGCCCAACAGAACTCGAGTGCTGTGCTAAGTATATACAATAATGCCAACAAGAATATTCGTAAAATAAAGGAATATGGGATAAATTATAAGTTAGATACAACAACTAACCTAGAAGTAAAGTTCGAGAGTTACCGTAAAAAATATAGAATCAGTGAAGTAACTGGATTGCCTATTCACTATTATGATAAATCAACACGAGATACTAATACTATTCCATACTATGCGGAATACAAACCTGAAAAAATGATACGAGTACCTGAATACTACGTTCTACCACAAGCTTGGGCTGCTGTAAAAGAAAGAATAGATCTAAATCGAATAGAATACAGAACTCTTGCTAACGATACAACTATGCAAGTGGAACTATACTATATTAGCAAATACGAGACTTCAGAGAGGCCTTACGAAGGGCACTATTTTCACTATAACACAGAAGTCGTAAAAGACACTCAAGAAGTAACACTCCGAGCTGGCGATATACTAATACCGACAGACCAAGACGGTATTCGATATATAATAGAATCGCTTGAACCGGAAGCAGAAGACTCGTTTTTCTCTTGGGGATTCTTCGATAGTATTTTGCAACAAAAAGAATGGTTCAGTGACTATGTTTTCGAACCAAAAGCAGAGAAAATACTAGCCGAAAACCCTAAGCTAAAAGCTGATTTTGAACAAAAGAAAAAGAACGATAAAGATTTCGCAGCTAACTCATGGGCTATGTTATATTACATATACACGAACTCAAAGTACTACGAAAAAACTCATAATAGATATCCAGTTTTTAGGGTGATGTGAGGGGGAATGTCATTGCGAGGAGCGAAGCGACGTGGCAATCTATTTGGGTCAGTATCACAGATTAGGAATTTGAATTAATTATCAAATGAACGAGTAATTAAATGAAAAATATAATAATTATATTACTACTATTAAGTTGTATTCCAACTATCTCTCAAGATGACCTATTAATTCCATTTCGGGACGGGGTTAAATGGGGTTTCAGCAATGTCGATAGAAAAATAATTATTCCTCCCTCATTTGACAGAGTGACATCTTTTAATTATGGATTGAGTTTGGTTTATGATGACGGTAAATTTGGAGCAATTGATCAAAAAGGCAATTTTGTATTTCCCCTAGATTCAATAGCTTTGATGCAATTAGATTCGAATCTATTTATAGTTGGAAAGCGAATTGAGTCTAAAATTAAAATGGGTGTAATAAATAGAAATGGTCAAATAATAATTCCCCAAATTTATAAATCAATTAGATTTAAGGATAGTATTCTAGAATTAGAAGATGAAAACAGAAAAGTAGGTGTTTGTAATCTCGATGGTCAAACTTTAATTCCTGTTGAATATGACTTTATAGAAATTTTTAACGATAACTTATGTGTTGTTTCTAAGGATGAAAATCATGCTCTCTTTACAATGAAGGGCAAACAGCTAACTAAATTCGAATATATGGTAATTGGTGATTTTAGGTTCGGTTTATCTAAAGTAAGAAAAGGAGACTTATTCGGATATATTAATAAACTCGGAAAAGAGATTAGACCAATTAATTATGAAATGAATTATCCTTTTTCAGAAGGTTTTGCTGTTATTAAAAAGAATAGTAAGTATGGTCTTATTGATACATTAGGAAAAGTAATAATAAAACCCAAATATGATTACTTAAATGATATTCACTTAGGAGTTGCATCCTACATTAAAGACGGAAAGTGGGGACTCGTTGATATTAAAGGAATCGAAGTAACTCTACCAAAATATGAAAAAATAAATAGGATCTATAAAGGTGTAATAGCTGCAAAAACAAACAATAAATGGGGCATTATATCTAATCAAGGCAATGAATTAACTTCTTTTGAATTTGATAATATTGATATCAAAGTAAATTCGGAGATTCAGGTTCGGAGTTTCGGCATTAAGAAATCTAATTTTTCCAATGAGTATTTACTAATAAGTCAAAATCAAGAATGGGGTGTACTAGATGCTAAAGGTAGACTTATTATACCAATAGAGTACAATTCAATTTACCCATTTACAAACGAAGTAGCAATAGTTAAAAAACAAGGTAAATATGGTTTGATAAATATAAAAGGTAAAAAAATAACTGAAATAGAGTATGACAATATTGAACCATATATAGCTGGATCTCATTCTTTGGCTAATTTAGGTGTAATGCTTTTTGTAAAAGATAATAAATGGGGAGTTTTAAGCAAAGATGGGGAGGAGATTGTTAGAGCTAAGTATGAACATATTTTACTTACAGACAGTAAATATTTTATTGTTTATAATAATGAAAAAGCTGGAATACTAGATATAGTTAAAAGGAAAGAGGTTGTCCCTTGTAAATACGATCAAATTAAAAAACAAGGAATTGGTTTTGATAGATTCGTTTTTTTAGACGGTTTAGCAATCGTAGTTCAGGATGGGAAGATGGGATATATTGATAAAGAAGGAACCGAATTTTTTAAATAGCAATCCCATGACAACACCCAAGAAAATACTACTAGGTATTTTATCCTTAATACTTGTCCCGGTATTCTATATCGTAGTATCTTTGTTGCTAACCTCAATTACTATAGACCCAACTACAGATATAGAACAACCCAATAAGTTGATATTCCTCACTACAAACGGTGTCCATCTGGATATTGTAATTCCCAAAAATGAAATAGATACTACTCTGTTATCTGGGTTAAAGCTTAACTCAGATGATGAGTATTTTTCATTTGGCTGGGGTGACGAGAACTTTTATCTCAATACACCTACTTGGGGAGATTTGACTCTCAGCACCGCTTTCGAGGCTATGCTGCTGAATAGCACTACACTTATGCATGTAACACGTTACAAAGAGAAAAGAGCAAATTGGGTCAAAGTAAGAGTAAATACACTAGAGTTGAAGAAGTTGAATAATTATATTCATAATACGTTCCGACTTGATAAATTTGGAATGAAAATAATACTCAAAGACAAGGGCTATTCTTCGAATGATGACTTCTACAAAGCTAACGGGAGCTACACTTGCTTTAATACTTGCAATACTTGGGTTAATACGGCGTTTAAGCAATGTGGATTGAAGTCATGTCTTTGGACACCATTCGATTACGGATTGATTAATAAATATGAATAGTATTTAAATTCACCAAATTATAAAAATTACGAATTGATCTAAATGTCACAGCGAGGACTGAAAGGACGCGGCTGTCTTTTTTTAATTCCATTGAGATTGCCACGTCATATCAGCAAGCTGATATTTCTCGCAATGACATCTTCTATTTAATTTATAGCCAAATATTCGAAATTGAATTAAGAAAGTGTTTTTTTAAAGAGGAGTCAATAGAAAGAGCAGAGGGAATAAGAACTTTACCAATTTGGGATTATAACATTATTACTAATTAATACACTGAGAATAACATGAAAATAGCAGTAACAGCGGCGAATGGTAAATTAGGTTCATCTATAGTTGATGCCCTTATAAAAGAGATAGGAGCAGAAAACGTAGTCGGAATAGTTAGAACTCCCGAAAAAGCTACCCACTTGGGAGTAGAAATTAGACAGGGTGATTACAATAGCAGAGAAGAATTCAACGAAGCTCTAAAAGGAGTTGATAAAGTTCTACTTATTTCTGGTATGGACGATCCTCAGAAAAGAATCCAGCAACATAGAAATGTAATAGAGGCTGCCAAACAGAATGGAGTTTCAAAGATAGTATATACTAGCATAATTGGTGATGAAGTAAATAATGCGTTTAGTCCCGTTGTACAAAGCAATCGGCAAACTGAAAAAGACGTAAAGAGCTTCGGGATAGATTGGGCAATCGGACGAAATGGTATATACATAGAGCCTGATTTGGAATATATAGATAATTACAAAAAAGATGGTGAGATTAGAAACTGCGCGGGTGATGGCAGATGTACTTATACTAGCAGGAAAGAGCTAGGCTTTGCTTATGCTAAAATGCTTTTAAACGATGAACTAAATGGGCAAGTTTACAATCTGGTTGGAGACCCAATTACTCAGCAAGAACTTGCAGACCTAATTAATAAAACCTATAAAACAGACCTAAAATATACCCCTGTATCATACGAAGATTATAAAAAGGAAAGAGTAGAAGAACTAGGTGATTTCATAGGCAATATAATAGCGGGAATATACAAAGGAATAAGCGATGGTGCTAATGACGTGATTTCAGATTTCGAGAAAGTAACAGGTAGAGCTCATTTATCTACTTATGAAATGATTAATGATTTTATTAAGGTTTGATAAATACTTTGATGAGTAGAACAGAAAGATTATATTTATTTTCAAGCTAAAACAATTATCAAAATTCAACAAGAGGATATTATTATGAAAAAATATACTACAGAAAATTTAGAATCAAAACTAAAATTAACAAAATGGGGTTCATTCGCAATTTTTATTTTTGGTATAATTAAATTCATATTTCTTGATGTCAATCATGGAGGAAATTTCGAATTAATAGGTACATTACTTGATGGATTATTGATGCCTATTATTTTCTTTTTCATGTTCCTTTCCGTCCATTTTAGGTTAAAGAAATTAAAAGGAAGCTATATTAATTTTATAGATAATGGTGTTGAGTTTAAATCAAAATCTATAGTATGTAAAATAAATTCTATAGATGAATTAGAATCAATAAAAGTTAACCTTAAAACTGTTGATATTAGGACCAAAAAGGGTGATTCTTACACATTTCATTTTGATGATTATTTTGATTTTTCAACAAAAAAATCAATAAAAGAAGAGTTTAAAAATTTAGAAAACCTAAAAGCTGTCGCTTAAATGAAATCTAAGAATGCTTAAGGTTAGCAAATGAATTAATTTAACAGGAAACCTCAATTATTAATCATCATTCTAAAGAATTTCAGTAAGTTAAAATAAAAAATAAACCTATGATTACAAAAGAATACTTCGACTTTTTCGCTGAACTAGAGCAGAACAACAACAAAGAATGGTTCGATGCTAACCGCAAGAGATACGACAAGCATGTAAAAACTGCCTTCAAAAAATTAGTAGAACAGATTATAACAGAAGTTGCTTTTGTAGATGATTCTATTGCTTCGCTCGAAGCAAAAGATGCTATATTCAGAATCAATCGTGATATTCGTTTTAGCAACGATAAGACCCCGTATAAAACACAAATGAGTGCTATAATCTCACCAATCGGTAAAAAAGATAAGACAAACCCAGGGCTGTATTTCGAGATTGATAAATCTGGGATAAATGTTTACGGTGGTACTTATATGCCAGACAAAGACCAATTGCTGAATATTCGAAATTGTATAGCTGAGGATATGGACGGATTACACGAAGCATTAGCTAACCCCGAATTTGTGGCTCATTATGGTGGTTTTGCTGAGTCTGAAAAACATAAGCGTTTGCCCAAAGAGCTACAACCAGCTGCAGAGGAAGAACCACTGATATATAATAAGGCATTCTACTTCATAAGTAGAGAAGAAGTTGACTATAATGACCCACGTATAGTTGATATAATAATGATCAAATACCTAGCAGCAAAACCAGTGTCTGATTGGCTTAAAAATGCAATTGGCTAGAAGGAATTATCACGTCACTCTAAGTGGAACGTAGTGTAGTGCCTGTACTGAGCAAAGCCGAAGTAAAGAATCTATTTGGTAAATCATCCAACCCTCTTAAAATTTAAGAGGACTTCAAATGGAATATCTCTACACAACCTCCGCCTTCCTCTCCCCGATAAAGAAGGTCTTCATCTTACCCTTACCTTTTATCTCTATCTCACCTCGCTCAACATATTCGAACTGTTCGAATTCTGATACTGCATCTTTGAACCTCTCGGTTATATGTACCTGCCCTGATTCAGATGAGGATTCCATTCGGCTAGCTGTGTTCACTGCATCAGACCACATGTCATAGATGAACTTGTTCTCGCCAATAACTCCTGCTACAACTGGACCACAGTCAAGTCCTATTCGTACTTCGATTTTAGTGCCGTCAGCTGTGTGATAGTCTTCCATAAGTTCTTTTACTTCAAGTGCCATCTGTGCTGCTCTGTGAGTATTATCTTTTTGTACTTCTGGTATGCCTGCTGCTGCCATATAACTATCACCTATGGTCTTGATTTTTTCAAGTCCATATTTACTTGCTATGGTATCATAATGTGTGAATATCTTATTCAGCGCTTTTACTACTCTTCTAGGGTCTTCATCTTTAGCTAACTCTGTGAAGTTCACTATATCAATAAACACAATCGATGCCTGTGTGAAGTAGTCGGATATAGGGTGTTCTTTCTTCTTCAATCGCTTTGCTATACTGACTGGCAATACATTGTATAGCAATTTATCAGAGCGTTTCAGAAGACGGTAAATGATGAACATAACTATAGACATCACAATAAAAAAACCTATTGAAAAGTAAAGAATCAACTGTTCACGTTTCTCTTGTTCAGCTATTCTAATTTTTTGTTTCTCTATTTCTTTTTGCTTCAGGTCATCTTCTCTTGCTTTTTCTAAGGCGGCTATTTTTTCTGTGTTTTTTTTGGAGTAAATGGAGTCTCTAAGTCTTATATGTTCTTGATAGTATTTATCTGCTTTTTTGAAATCATTTTTTAATCTAAATGCATCGGCTAAAACTTTTAGGTTATTACTCCTTTCATTTAGTTCTCCAAGTTCTTCAAAGATTTTTATTGATTTAAGCGAATATTCTATCGATTTATTCAAGTTTATATCACTTTTTAGATTAGTGTACTTGTTCATTTCATTTGGCTCTGCATTCACACTATTTTGAGCAAATATTAAATACAATTCTCCTAAATTTCCCAGTTGAAATGCAACTCCACTTTTATCTTCTAATTTTTCAAATAATCTCATTGATTTAGAGTAATATTCTAATGCCTTTTTATATTTAGCTTGATACATATAAACAATACCAATACTCCCCAAATTTCCTGCTTTATTCAATTCTAACCCAAGCTCAGTATTAATTTTTAATGCTTTTTCAAAGTATTCTAATGCTTTTTCGTAATCCGACTGTAGAATATATACACTACCAATACTTCCAAATTGAACTCCCATTCCTCTTTTACTTCCTAGTTCTTCGTTTATTTTTAATGCTTTCTCAAAGTATTCTAACGCTTTTTTAATATTTGATTGATTCTTGTAAATACTTCCAATACTATTTAGTTGATTGGCAACATTATTTTTCAGTCCCAGCTCTTCGTTTATTTTTAATGCTTTTATATAATATTCTAACGCCGTGGCGTAATCTGATTTTCTTTGATAAATACCACCAATATTCCTATACCCAATTGCTACACCACTTTTACTCCCTATTTCTTCGTCTATTTTTAATGCTTCTTCAAAGTATTCTAATGCTTTTTCATAATCCGACTGTAGAAGATAAACATTACCGATATTTCCAAGGATATTTGCAATTAATCTATTATCTCTAAGATCTTTATTTATATTCAGAGCTTTCTCAAAGTACTCCAACGTTTTTTTATAGTCTGATCTAGTTCTGTAAATAGTACCGATATTAATAAGATTTGAAGAAGTTTCAGATTTGAAGCCTTGTTTTTCATTAATTTTTAAAGCTTTATTCCAAAAATTTAAAGCTTCTGAGTAATTAGATTTTAAGAAATTATTTGCCCCTAAAGCGTTATAAGCTCTTGATTCACCTTTTTTCCATTTCAAATCTTTAGCAAGCTCAAGGCCTTTCTTACCGTATTCAATTCCCTTATCAGGATTAATAGAATAAAAAGTAAAACTAATATGACTTAATAATTTCACCTCATTAGTATCACCCTTTGCTTTAGGTAGCTCA
>JAUHXN010000332.1 GCA_030426865.1 bacterium
CCGGTAATAGACACAGTTATTTCGGGAATGATGAATGGGAAAAACATGCACCTGGCTTGAAAGATTTGAATGATGCTATCATAATGCGTGAGAAAATTCTTAAATCGTTCGAGAAAGCCGAAAGAAACTATAAAAACAAGGAAGAATACAGACGAAATACCTCTTTCGTAATAGTTGGTGGAGGCCCAACTGGAGTAGAGTTAGCTGGTGCCATTGCAGAAATAGCTCGTAAGACTATCTTAAAAGATTTTCCCTTAATTAAAGCTAAAGATATCACTATAAAATTGATTGATGGTGCTGATAGCTTACTTACTCAATATGATGAATCGCTCTCAGATTACACTAGAACAACACTGGAGAAAATGGGAGTAGAAGTTATACTAAATACTATGGTAAAATCTGTAGAGCAAGAATTAGTAATAACCAATAATGGTGAGTTTGAGAGTTCGAATATTATTTGGGCTGCTGGGAATACAGCTTCTCCCCTCTTGAAAACATTAGATACAGATTTAGACCGAGCGGGAAGGGCTTTAGTTAATCCTGATATGAGTATTGTTGGTTATGACAATATATTTGTAATAGGAGACGCATCGTATCTAGTAGATGCTAATGGAAAAACCGTACCCGGAATAGCTCCAGCAGCAATGCAGCAAGCACGATATGTTGCAGATTTGATTGTGCAAAGAAAGAAAATAAATTCAAGGAAGCCTTTCAAATACTTAGACAAAGGGAGTATGGCTACTATCGGACGAGCGAAAGCAATAGCCCAAGTTGGGAAACTGAAATTCAAGGGGTTTATTGCTTGGATGATGTGGGGAATAATCCATATAATGTTCCTAATAGATTTCCGCAATAGACTAAAAGTAATGACAGAATGGCTTTGGTACTATATTACATTCAAACCTGGTGCGAGTTTGATATTCCATAATGAAACAAAAGAAAAAGAAAAAGTGAATTAGAATAGTTAAGAATTTGAATGAAAGGCTGCCTGCGGGTGGCCTTTTTTTATATCAAAGCAACTAATACAACCATAAGCAGTAGAGAAACAACTGCAGTTACTATTGCTATATTTGATTTGCTTTTTATAGAGTTTAGCTCAACTTCGAGGGTCTTATTCTCCCCTCTTACTATCGAGATTTGTTTCTCATAGTCGTGGATTATCTTTTGGTTTTTTTCTTTTTCGACCTCGAATTCACGCCTGTATGAGCGAATTGCCTTATCTAATTCTAGTATATCATCTAGGAATTCAATTTTCTTTATTTTTTCTTGCCTTTCTTCTATTATGTCTATTTTTTCGAGTAAGTGGCTTTCGGTGTTTCTTAGGTCACTATTGAATGTACGTGACATAGATTCGGTGATAGACTTTATGCTATCCATGAATCCTTCGAGCGAACGCATTTGCTTAAATATACGTGCGTTCGTCTCATCTTGTAATTTATTTGCTTCGTATATTCGCTTATCGTATTGTTCTAAATGTCTATCTACTTTACGTATTCTATCATAAATTCTACTTTCCAAAGTTCTAGATTCTAACTCAATCTCTTTATCCAAATATGATTTGATTGTACGAACTTCATCTGCTATTTTTTTCTCTACTTCAAATCTAAAATCAACGAATGCTTGGGTGAATTCATTTGATTCTACTTCAAACTTTTGAAGTAAATTTTCAAAGTCAGCTTTGTGTTGTTGAATTTTCTCGTAGTCTATTTCGAGCTGTTTTACTTGGCTTATTTTATCTTCTATCGATTGTATACTATTGTCATATCGTATTTCTAAATCAATAATTTCGTTGTTAAACTTATCTTCGTACTTATCAGATATTTCACGCAATTCATTGATATCACTATTAATAGCATCACGCAGCCCTTCCAATTCAATGAATAAGGATTTGTATCTTTCAGCTTGATTTCTTACTGTAAGAAGTAGGTTTTTTACATTTTCATCTATTGCTTTAGTTTCTATCATTTCTCGTTTTTCTCGATGAAATTAGTCAGTTCCTTGCTTAGAGCTTCTAGATATTCATTATTAATTTCTTTTACTGGCTCGTTGGAATACTTTTGTTGTATAATCATAATGTCCTCTCTAAACTCTCTATCAGTCATATATTTATCATAAAAGAAATCCTTGATGTACTCATTTAGAAAACCGTCTTTAGCCAATGTTTCAAAATGATTAACTGGTTTCACAAGAGTCTTTACTTTTTCAAGATATTTTTCTGAGAATTTCATATTACAAAGATAAATTTATTTTAATAATTAATCGGTAATATCAGTGAATATGTTTAGTTAGAAAGTATAAAAAATTATTCAAGCATATAAGAATATAATTAGTAACAAATAAGTCTTGCAATTTTTTTATTTTTGTGCTACTTACCATAACAAAAGAAGAAAATGTTCAAATCGGCAATTAAAGATATATTACTTGAAACGGACTTAGACAATTTAGAAAATAGTAAAGCAAAAGAAGAATTTGATTTATTATTAGCCGATTGTAATAAATTTATAATAAATGCGGATGAAGAGCTTTTAAGAAAAGCATTCTTAATAACATTAGATGCAAATAAAGACCGCTTACGTTTATCTGGTAAACCTTATTATAGCCATGCAATATCTGTTGCAAGGATAGTTGCAACGGAAATAAAGCTAGATGACATATCCGTTGTAGCAGCATTACTTTGTGATGTTATTAAAGAAGAAAATGATTATGTCAAGGTAATTTCTAATTTATCCAATCAGTTTGATGATGTTTTGATAAAGTTATACGATTTAAATGCTGTAACAACAAGCGGACAAGCATACGTTGATAAGGCAATTGAACAATCATTTGAATTACTTCAATCAGCTGGAAGGAGTTCCGCCTTTAAGCACATTGTGGTAATAGGTAATGGACCGGCAAAAGGAAAAGAGAAAAGACCTAATGAATT
>JAUHXN010000333.1 GCA_030426865.1 bacterium
GGATGCATTAGCAAAAAGCAATTTTGAGTGCTTCACTCCTTTTTTGCGTGGTTATTACCCAACCGATTTGAGTAAAGATGGAAACTATTCTGTAAAAGACATTGCCCAAGACATTTTAGCATTTGCCGATGCATTACAAATTGATAAATTTCATCTAATTGGCCACGATTGGGGAGCTTCTATTGGTTATACTATTGCGCTGTTGGCACCCGAAAGAGTGATTAATTTAACTGCTGTTGGCATTCCTCATCCACGCGCAATTAAACCAAGTTTAAAACTACTATACCAAGCAAGGCACTTTGTTTTATTTCAGTTTCATTTACAATTTGAGAGAAGATGTTTAATGAAAGAATTTGAATTGTAATTAGTAAAATAATATATCTCATATTTGACTCCACCCTATTTAATAAAGAATATATTTTTGAAAAAAGTAAACCTGCTAATTATATAGACAGATGAACTGCAAAAACATCACTAAAATTACTAAATATTTTTCTCACTTCTCAATCAAAGTATATAGAAAGGAGTTTAGCCAAAGGTATATTAGAGAAAAATGGGATTCAGAATGTAATAAATGGTGGTGGCCACAGTAACGTGAGAAAGTGTGTTAAGTAAAAATTAAAATAATTCGATAACCCCATAATTACATAAAAGCCCTGACGTATCTATGCGAAAGGGCTTTTTGGTTTGTTAATTAAATTCTTGAGGCTACTGGTAATCCCAACCACCACCTAAAGCCTTATAAAGTAAAACTATTGAATTCAATTGTTTCTTTTTGTTTTCAATCAACTCAAATTTGGCATCTAAAACATCTCTTTGAGTTAACATCACTTCCATATAATCAGCTCTTGCAGAGTTGAACAAATTGTTAGCTATCGAAGTGGATTGCATCAAAGCATCAACTTGCTCAGACTTCAATTGGTAACTCCTCTCTAGATTTTCCATATTCGAAAGTTGATTTGAAACTTCGAAGTAAGCATTCAATATTATTCGTTCCAAATTATAAACTGATTGCATTTGAGAATAGTTTGCATTAAGATATTGTGCTTCTATAGCATTTCTATTCAACAGTGGCATAACCATATCTCCGACTAATCCATATATCATAGATTCTGGAGTCTGTAAAAATGAATTCGGATTATATGATTGATAACCTAATCTTCCCGTTATCCTAAAAGCGGGATAAAAGCTTGCCCTTGCAGCTTCAACATCAAGTTTATTAGCTTCTAGTTGCAATTCTGCTTGCTTTATATCAGGTCTATTTTGCAATAGTTCTGATGGTACACCAGTACTCATTACTCTCGGTACAATAATCGTAAACTGATCTGAACTACGTTCTATCTTTTGCGGATATCTACCTAATAGGAAGTTAATCCTGTTTTCAGTAATAGTAATATCTTGTTTTATATTGAAAACAAGACTTCTATTCTTTAGAACTTCGGCTTCAAATTTTTTAACTGCAAGTTCAGTCACTTTCCCTGCGTCTTTTTGGAGCTTAACTGTTCTAAGTGCGTCTTGTTGTATTCTTATATTATCTTCTAGGATAATTAATTGATTGTCCAATGCTTCCAATTCATAATAAGAATTTGCGATTTCTGCAATTAGCTGTGTTACCATATAATTCTTACCTTCTATAGAAGACAAGTATCTTTTAGCCGCTGCGTCTGTTGCATTATGGAGTTTGTTCCAAACGTCTAACTCCCAAGAAACATCAGCAGATATCATAAAGTCAGTTAGTGGTTCTGGGAACTCTTTTCCTTCACTAATTTCTGTATTCGCATCGTTAGCACCTTGACTAGTATAACGACCAACCTTCTCTGCACCAGCCCCCGCATTAAGTCTAGCAGAAGGTAGATATTCACCTATTCTAGCCATTATTTCATTTGACGATATCATAACCTCTTTCATCATTATATTCAACTCTTGGTTATTAACTAGAGCTGAATCTATGAGTTCGATCAAATTTGGGTCAGTGAAGAATTCTCTCCAATTTGTCTTAGCAATGCTATTAGTATCATTATTGCTAGAAAAACTCTCAGGTACTTTTCTATTCACATCTCTTTGTTCTACTTTCGGTATAGAACAAGAAGATAGCAAAAAGACTATTCCAATTGTAGTTGTAATTATTATTAATTTAAGTTTATTCATTTTTTCCATCTCCTTCAGATAATGGACTATCATATTCATCTTGCAACAAAGATTTTCCTTTGATTAGTTTAGCAAAGAAAAAGTACAGTCCGGGAATAACAATAACTCCGAAGACAGTACCTATAATCATTCCTCCTAATGAAGAACCTCCGATTGTCTTATTTCCTATAGCTCCTGCTCCTTTGGCAAACACAAGTGGTATAAGACCAGCTACGAATGCGAATGAAGTCATCAATATTGGTCTGAATCTAACTTTTGCACCTTCTATTGCCGATTCTAAAATGGTTGATCCATTTCTATGTTTTTGAACTGCAAACTCAACTATCAGTACTGCATTTTTACCTAGTAGCCCTACTAACATAATGAGCCCAACTTGGGCATATATATCGTTCGATAAGCCCATTAGCTTCAGCATAAAGAATGAGCCGAATATACCTACGGGTAAAGAAATAATTACAGCTAGTGGAAGCACATAGCTTTCATATTGAGCTGATAGCACTAGATATACAAAGATAATTACAATTAGGAATATTATTATTGCTTCGTTACCTCTGTTTGATTCGTCATACGAAAGTCCTTCCCATGCAATGTCATATCCGTTTGGCAAAGTCTCTTTTGCGACTTCTTTTATTGCATTTATTGCTTCACCAGTTGTGTACCCCTTAGCTGGTAGCCCTTGTATAGCTGCCGAATTGTACATATTATATCTGGTTATCTCATTCGGGCCTTGTGTTTTTACCATCTTCATGAATGCAGAATACGG
>JAUHXN010000334.1 GCA_030426865.1 bacterium
TCAGGAACTGTGTGCGGTTGTGTACCAAAGAATTTGAAAATCATCTCGATATACTGCGAGGCCGTGAAACTAAGTTTTACCTCTTCTTTGTTAACGAATTTGTCTATTCTGTAGTTAGGAGATTTTGAGTATTCTTTAATTTTTTCAGCAGAGGCTTTACCTCCAAATTCCGGATTAAGGTTCACAAAGAGCACACCAACTATCACTAGGAGTACTACAATAGTACCAATAATTAAACCTATCATTTTTAATATTCGTTTTATCATTATTGAATAATTAAATTGAGAATATAGATTATCAATAATGTCTAAACGCTTATCAGCAATAAAGTATTGCTGAAATGAGGATTAAAAAATTATGTGAAGTTAAGTTAAGTCTTACTTTTCTTCACAATAACCCACAAAAGAAATACAAAAAGTAATGTAATAATAGAAAAGAATTTCTCGAATAGCGTTTCAGCTAAAAGATTGCCAATCGTATTCAACCCAAAGAATACTATAAAAACCCACAAAACAATATTAACAATTCGTTCAGTGAATATTTCCTTGATAAACTTCCCCTTTATAAGTAGTGCTATGTATAAAATTAGATTCAGTAATATAGAAAATGTTTCAAAAACATACATCTCACTATCATTTGTCAGCCGACCACCCCAGGTTATATCATAAGGGATAATCTTGAGCAAAATACAAAAGTGGAAAATCAGAATTGCAGTTAAAAACCCAAGCATTATTTTAATTGCTGTTTGTTTATTCATTATAAAATATTTGTGATTTTATATTAATTCAATAGCCAAATTTACAATTATATTTGAATTTATCCCACCCCTACAAGGCTATCAAGCTAAAGGAATTGTATATCCTGTCACTGCGAGGACTGAAAGGACGTGCTTGCCAAGCTGAAAGCATGGGCTGTCTCTCTTTGACTACAGGTATTAAGCCACTCTGTGGCTAATTTGACAATACCCTTAGATTATAAATCAAAAAATAGGTGTTCCATTTTTCTAATATTATTGCCCCAGAGGGGCAGTATAACTGTAGCAAAATTGTAACATAAGAAACAACAAGCCCCAGAAGGGGCGATATATATATATATTTTAAAATATTCATAATTTCATTAATTTTATAAATGGCAAATTCGTATCATCAAATATATCTTCATATTGTTTTCTCTACTTTAAATAGAGAAAGACAAATACGTGAACCTTTAAAAACAGAATTATTGAAGTATATAAACAAGATAATTCAAAACAATAAATCAAAACCAATTTGTTTGAATGCACACGTTGATCATGTCCATTTATTAATTGGGATGAATCCATCAATTTCAATAAGTGATTTAATTCGTGATATAAAATCAAATAGTTCAAAATGGATAAATGAGAATCGAAAACTAAACGGCAAGTTTAGTTGGCAATCAGGATATGGCTGTTTCTCTGTTTCGAAGTCTAATTTACAGTCAGTTATCAAATATATAGAGAATCAAGAAGAGCATCATAAATTGAGATCATTTAAAGATGAATATCTTGAATTATTGAAAAAACATGGTATTGAATTTAATTTAGATTATGTCTTTTGATATTCCACCCCTACGGGGCGGTTTTGGTTTGGGAATATCATTGGCTACAGATATTAAGCCCTTACAGGGCTAGTCTGTTCTAATATTAACATAATTAAATTAGAAAATCGTTCGCCAAATATCAATTGCAAATGCCCCAGCGGGGCAATATAACTGTAGCACCCTAGTTTGAAAAGAAACAGTAAGCCCCAGCGGGGCGATATATGTGTATAATAATATTTCCTACAAAAAAAATCTCCATTTCTTCAAGAAACAGGGATTGTTTAAATTTAGAATCATCTTTCCATTAATAAGGAAAATTATACTATCTTTTCTAATTAGCCTTATCTTTTAATTCGATTTTTATTTTATCATTTTTGAGTTCGATATCAAAATAAACAAACCCGTATTCCAAGTTATAATAATAAGTTGCTTTATTTATAAATTCTGATTCATTTAATTCTTTGCATTCACACTCTATTACCCAAACATCTAACATTCCTACACTTGATTTATATTTAGATTCTTCTTTTACAATATAAGTACAGTCAGCTAGTTCACTTTTATCAACCTCAAGCTCTTTAGTTTCTGATTCGTAAGATGGATCGTCTGATTTTTCAGAACTCGACTTAATAATTGTTTGTTTTACCGTTGTTTTTTTCGATCTTTTAAGGATTTTGGCATTAGTGCTATTCTTGAATAATGGCAACACAACTTTAGGTTCTAATATTTTCTTATCCAAATCAACTACATTAACTAAAGGCGGTAAGCTTAATTCAAATGCTTTAAAAGTACTCAAATCAACTTTCGAGGTTTCCTTAACTGGAAATATAGAACTCAAATCTATAATTGGTTCGAAAGTAACTGTCTGACTTGTCATTTTTTGTTCAGAACCTGGCATATAGGTATAATTAAGAGTCCACGTCCATGAGTGCTTAGAGCTAGACTCATCATTATCACTTTTTAAATTCAAGTCATAATTCAAAGTGTCGTTATTATGAAAATGGGTTACTTCATAATTGAAAGAATTTTGATTTTCATATACGTCTGACGAAAATGTCAGATTCAAGGCACAAAGGAATATGATTAAGCTAATTAAAAGTCTCATAAGAATCCTTCCTAAATATATTGTAACTGCAACTGGAACTAAAGTTAATTTATGGCTTATTTTTAGTTTCACCAAATATACAAATAGTATCATTCCAATTTCTCAAAGAAACACAGTGTCGAATATAATATAGATTATGTCTTTTGATATTCCACCCCTACGGGGCGGTTTTGGTTTGGGAATATCATTGGCTACAGATATTAAGCCCTTACAGGGCTAGTCTGT
>JAUHXN010000335.1 GCA_030426865.1 bacterium
AAGTCTATTTGCTTCACCGTGTATACTAACCTTATTTCTCTCTTTTGTTCTTTCTGATTAATACTTAAATTTAGTGAATTACAAACTTAAGCAGTGTATAATCAATGGCTAGTTATCGCCTACTTACGAAAATCCTCGCGGATTTTCTATCTGGTTTTTATTTGCTAAATTAGGTGCTTAAACACGCCACTAATCATACACAAAACCGTTAGGCAACATTAAAGAAACATCGTAACTTTGAATTAAAAAAATGAATAGAATCAAAATTCAAGAATCAAAATTAGAGAACCTTTTAGATGATATAAGAGCAAATAGGGCAATCATAGATTTCGATGGTGTAATTGTTAATAGTGAACCTATTCACGATTTGTCCTATAAGTATACTCTTTACAAAATTGGAATAGATTCAGCAAAATTTGATTTCACTAAGTATATAGGTAATAACGAGAAAACAATTTGGTCAAAAATATCGCAAGATTATTCTATAAATACACCAGAAAAGGAATTATTTGAAATAAGAAATGCTTTTGTGCGAGAATTAATATTAACTCAAAAACCAAGCAAATTTATTGTTCCACTACTAGAATACTTCAAATCTAGGAATGGCAGTATACTTGTTTCTTCTGGAAATGGAAACACAATCTTAGAATTTTTAAAAAAATGGGAGTTATTATCTTATTTTGATGAAACTATTATGTCATTTGATTTGAATAAACCTATTGACAAAAAAAATATACTAAAAAATAAAATTTCAGAATCTAAAGGAGATATAGTCGTTGTTGAGGATTCTGTAAGTCATACAGCTGAAAGTATTGAAAACAATGCTAAAACTATCTGGGTTAAACATTCCTTAAATACAAATAGTGTAGACAAAATGAAACGTATGGGTGTAAATATAATTCTAGAGCAATGAAATTAAGACCTAAAGGCCTTTTTATAGGTTTATCAACCTACGATATAGTGGTTAAAACTAATAAAATTATAGAAGAGGGAGTAAAGATTGATGCAGATAATCTATGGAAAGGCTGTGGAGGTCCTGCTACAAATAGTGCTATTGCTTTCTCTCAGTTAGGTGGAGAAAGTCACCTAATTTCGAGAATTGGGAATTCAATTTTTGGAAATCAAATAAAAAATGAACTGGAAAAAGTTGGAGTATCTTATACAGATTTAGAAAATTATAATAGTGATTATGAACCACCCATTAGTTTCATAACCGTGAGTGATACGGGTGAGAAAACGATTGTTTCAGCAATTAATAAAAATTTGAAACTTAAATCAAACATACCAATTGATATAATTCAAAATAAAAGTTTTGATATTATTTGCTATGATAAACATTTAGGAGAAAAACAGGTTGATTTATTAAAACATCTCAAAGACAAGCCTAGAATCTATGACCCAGGAAGACCGAGTAAAATTTCATTCAATCTGTTAAAATATGCAAATCATATAATCGCACCTGACTATTACGAATATTATGAGCTATTATCAGAATTAAATGAAAACACAAACCTTAGAGCTATTTCAAGAGGAGGAGAGAATATTTTAATTTTTGGAAAAAATGAAAATGAAATAAACATTGAAAAAGTTGATGTTGTCGATACAATGGGAGCAGGAGATATTTTACACGGAGCATACTCTTATGAAATTGCAATTGGAAATTCAGAAATTGACAGTCTAACTAATGCATCCAAAATAGCATCACAATCAACTACTCGTTGGGGAGCAAGAATAATTTAAAATATGAAAAGAGTTACTCTTAGATTACTTAAAAGGTCAAGATTGATTAGATACAGCACTCTATTAACTGTAATTATATCTTTAATTTTATTTAGTGTTTTATATTTTATCAAAACTGACTTTGATAGAAACCTTGGTATCACAGGATTTTTCTTTGGGCTTCTTCAGCTATTATTTTCTCGTTTAGAATCTAAAAATCCAAAAATGAGAAATATTGTGTTTTTATCTAAAAGTAAATCTACTTTTTCACAAAGTATATACAAAGGTTTACGAAATATACTTGAATCAAATAGAGATATTTCGGTTAGTGCAATCTTCCCTGAAAATTACGGAAATGCGACAGATACAGTCACTTGGCAAATTGAGGAGCTTAAACATAACAATGTTCTAACTAAAGCTGATGCGATTGTTATTATTCCTGCGAAAGATGAAATAGGATTATGGCAAAGTCTGGTTTCTTTAGTATCCAAAGGAGTTTCTGTAATTTGTCTTGATGTTAAACCAATTGGTTCTTTTTTTGATTCGGCAAAAGTACCTCGACCATATTTTATAAGTTCAGATTTTTCTGTAGGTGGGAAATTATTGGGTGCAATTATTCAAGAAGAATTAAAATCAGAGAATGTTCACTTTATTGGTGCTATAGGACCTGATAACAGTTGGCCTGCTGTAGAGAGATGCTCAAAATTATTAACTTCGATTATTCATAATGAAGAAATTAAGTCCTGCTCTTGGTTAAAACTTATCTCTTGGGATAGAGAAGAATGTGCTAAAACACTTTTAGAAAAGATAAATACAATAAATCTTGATAAAATTTCAAAATTAATTGTTTTTGCAGGAAATGATAAAGTGGCTATTTCACTTCTACGGAAAATCCCTAATAATCTATATCAAAAAATTAGAGTTATTGGCTACGATGGTCTGAAAGATGAAAGCAATACTTTGGTTATGAATCAATATCCAGAGTTTATTGCTACAATTGACACCCTAGCCATTGAACAAGGTAAATCTGCTGGACAGATAATCAATAATATACATAAGGGAGAAGTACCTGATTTCAAATCTCACTATGTTAAACCAAAAATTAGAAGAAATAATAACGTTGCCTAACAACGTATATAAAAAATATCTGTTTAAGTGTTCTTACGA
>JAUHXN010000036.1 GCA_030426865.1 bacterium
ATGGTGGCGGTAATATAGAAGACAATGATATTGATAGTGAATCGCAAGCTATAAAGCAACTTATGAATGAAGCGATAAGAGATAGTATAGAAGCAGCTGAAAATCTGAAATCATCTGCAGAAGAACTTCAAGAATTTATAGAAGGTCTCATAAGCTCGTCGTCTGGTCTATCTGATTTTTCTGAATCTGTGAAATTTACATTTACAGAAGATGGATTAAAAATTGAATTAGTTGAAAATAATGAGAATCTGTTTTTCGAAGTAGGTAGTTCTAAAATAAATCCTAAGGGTGAAAAAATAATTGCTATGCTAGCTAAAGAAATAGGTAAACTCCCTAACTCTGTTGAGATCCAAGGGCATACTGACAGCAGGAAGTATGGTAAATCAAATGGATATAGTAATTGGGATTTATCTTCAGATAGAGCAAATTCTACAAGAAAATATATGGAGTCAAAAGGACTTTGGAACGGCCAAATTAGCGTAGTTGCAGGTTACGCAGATAAAGAATTAGTAAATAAAGATAACCCTTTTGCAAATGAAAATAGAAGAGTTACAATATATTTGAAATATTTAAAATCTAAAGACTTCTTTGAAAAAAAATCCGAAAAAATAGAAGGTTTAGAAGAAGCAATCAAATAATTAATCCTTCTAAAAAACTACCTAGTAAATAAGACAATCCTGCTGCTATTGCACCTAAGGATAATGTTTCTAATATTGACTTAATTTTATTCCTTTTGTTAATATAACTTTTAAAATATCCTATAAGCATAAATGCTATCGAAGTTAATACACATGAAATTGTGAATGAGATATTATTAGATTGAACACCTATAATGTATTCGTAAACATAATATGATAAGGGTATCAAACCTACTATAAAGAAAGATAAAAATGTTGCCAAACCTATATTAAATGAAGTAAGATCTGGATGAATCATTTCATTTACTTCTTTCATTTTAAAATCAATGTATAGTTTTTTATTTGAAATTGTTTCATTTGTTATACTTTCGAGTAAATCACCGGTTAGACCTTTTGATTTATATATCTGTTCAATTTTTTTTCTGTCAATATTTCTTTGTGACTCAAAACTATTATCAACTAAATCTTCAATTTTATGGAATTTTTCATGATCAGCTTTTGAAGATAGATATGCACCTACAGCCATAGAAAAACCATCAGCAACCAAATTTGCAAATCCGAGTATTAGAATTACCGAAGACCCCAAATCGGCTCCTACAGCACCTGCTACTACAGCAAAAGTAGTTACACTTCCATCTATTCCACCATATACTATTTCTGATAAATATTTTTGAAATTTATAAATCATCTTTAGATAACCTAATAATTGAGAAGTTTAAAGTATAAAAATATAGAATTAATTTATTTTAAACTATGCAATTTATTCACACCTTAGTTTTTTTTTCAATTAATAGTTAATTTATAAAATGGAGACAAAGGAAATCTTAGCATTAAGTTTAGCAAAAGAGATAAGTAATAAGGAATTATTATTTTATATTGATAATTTCGAATCAATAGAACATATTAATAATTCTAAAATCGGAAAAAAATTCCAGCAAAAGTTCGAAAAAGATTCATTATTCGACTTGAATAATTTAAATTTAGAAAAAGCAGAAAGACAAATAGAATTAGCGAATAAGAATGATTCTCAGATTATTACTATTAAAGATGAATTATATCCAGCTTTATTAAAAAATATACCAAACCCTCCACCTGTACTATATTGTAAAGGAAAGCTTTATGAACCAGACAACTTAAGTATTTCTATTGTTGGTACAAGGAAGGCAACGAGCTATGGTAGATTAGTAGTAGAGAAATTCGTTAGTCAATTTGTTGAAAATAGAGTTATAATTACTAGTGGTTTAGCTTATGGAATAGACTCTTTTGCACATGACAAAACACTACAGAATAAAGGTATTACTTATGCTGTTATTGCTTCAGGTTTAGACAAGATAAGTACTGATAGAGCAAAAAAGTTATCAAATAAAATAATAGAAAATGGTGGTTGCATTATAAGTTCATATCCTTTCGGAGTGAATGCACTCCCCCCCTATTTTATTAGTAGGAACAGGATAATTAGTGGTATTTCAAAAGCTACAATAGTTATCGAAAGTGATGCTAAAGGAGGATCGCTTTGGACTGCAAAATTTGCTGTTGAGCAAAATAGAGATTTATTTGCAGTACCAGGTAGTATATTCGAATCTAAAAGTAAAGGTACGAATACACTGATAGAAAAAGAAATGGCTATACCAGCTATAAATGTTGAGCAAATACTAAACCACATTGGATTTTCAAATATAGAAAATAAATCAAAAGAAAAAGTTTTGGAATTTAATAACAATGATGAAAAAATTATATTCGATTTTTTATCTTATTCCCCAAAACATATTGATGAGATAGCAACTGGTGTGAATATGCCAATAATGAACGTACAAGTAAATTTATTAACTTTAGAATTCAACTCCTTGGTAAGGCAATTACCAGGAAATCAATTTATTAGGAATATCGATTAATGAGAACAAAAATACAGATAACAGAAAATATAATAAATGAAGTCAATAATAAATTGATGGAAATTGAAGCTGAAATCAATACTGCTAGGTTAAAAGACTCATATAAATATTTAATAAATAATGGTGGTAAACGGTTTAGACCTTTGATGACTACTCTTATCTGCGCTATGTTTACTTCAGACTATTTATTAGCTGTTAATCAAGGAACGGCAATTGAATTATTGCATAACTTTACATTAGTTCATGATGATATAATGGATAAATCTCCACTTAGAAGAGGAAAAGAGACTATCTATCAAAAATATGATGATACTACCGCTATACTTCTTGGAGATTTAATACTAGGTCTATCTTGTAAGAGACTAAAAATTGGATTAGAACCTATGCAAGGTATGAAGGCAATGAATGTTTTTAATTCAGGTCTAGTAGAAGTATGTGATGGACAAGGATATGATCTAGAATTCGAAACTAGAACTGATATTTCGTTAGATGAATATGATATGATGATAGAAAGAAAAACAGGTTCCCTTATAAAAGTAAGTTTCGTAATTGGCGGAATAGCTGGTAATGCCACTGACTTAGAATTAGAAAAGCTAGCATTAGTGGGGAATGAATTAGGTAAAGCATTCCAATTACAAGATGACCTTCTTGATATAATAGGAAAACAAAAAGAATTCGGTAAAAAGACAGGTCAAGATATAATTGAAGGCAAAAAGACATATTTGATTATAAAAGCAAGAGAAAAAGCTACAAAATTTGAACATAAAGAATTACTTGATGAGTTCTTTAACAATTCTGGGCTTGATGAAAGTAAAGTGCCTCAAATGAAATCACTCTTCGAAGAACTTGGAATAATTGAAGAAGTAACAGAACTAATAGAATCTAAATTTGATTTCGTTTTTAATATGATTAAAGAAATTAGAAATAATGAATATTCTAATATTCTTATAGAATTACTAAATGAGTATAAAACTAGAGCAGTTTAATGTTTTTTACAAATTCTAAAATAAAAAGTCAATTCATATTTAATCCCCAAGAATTCATTAAATCAAAGATTGAAAATGACAACAATATTCTAATAACATCTACTGAAAAACTATCTCAAAAATGGAATGCAAACCTTTTGAAAGAAACAGGAAAAGCTTTTCATCTAACAGAAATTTTTTCATTTAGAAAATTTATTAATTATTTATCCAATTCTATACTTAAAAAAGAAATAATTGATGAATTAGTTGAAAATGAACTTATAGTAAAATCGATAGAAAATAGTGATATACTAAACCTAACCTCAAAGAAAAATTATAATTACATAACCCAAATTTCTTCAATTGTTAGAGGGTTACGTGAAGATGGAATTAGAGCAAAGAATATTTATGAAGATTTACTAGACAACATTGACAAAGGTAAACACGATAATGAAAGACTTAAGGACCTATTTTCGATAATGCAAAATTATGAGAGTTTACTCTCGTCATTAAATTTATTTGACTATCCTTTGGCTATGGAATTATTGATAGATAGACTCAAATCGAATAACGATTTTACTAAAAAGAATTTATTATTTAATAATTTTATCAGTTTTAGAAAACCAGATATAGATTTATTAGAGGTTTTGTCAGAATCAGATAATGAGATAGTTGTAAATACGAATTTTTCACTTGAAAATGGTCCTTTAATTGGTAACGATAATTTCTTTGTTAGTGATCTATTTGGAATCGGTTTTAAAGCTTTTAATAATGATTTTGAGGAAATTCGACCAGATTTAATTCTTGCAGATATTGGGTATGAAAATTCTACTCAATTATTATTAAAAGAAAAAACAGAAGCAATTGAACTATTTTCTTATAGTAATATTAGAGAAGAAGCCTACGGGATTACTAAGCTTGTAAAATATTTACTACTTAATAAAAAATTAGGCTTAAAGCCATCTGATATCTGTGTAGTTTCAAGAGATGTTAGTTCTTATTCAGAGTTATTAAGAGAGTTTTTTGCAGATAATCAAATACCTACGAATATAACAGACCGATATGAATTATCAAAGTCCCCAGTTGTAATTGGCATATTTAAAGTATTAGAAGCTCCCTTGCATAATTTTAAATTAGATTCTCTACAAAATGTATTAGACTCTGCATATCTTGATATTGGAATTGAAAACCCAAAGAAGCTACTTCATTTGGCTAAAAAATATAAACTAATTGGAGGGTTTCCAGGTCTTGGTATCTCAATGTTTTTAACTCAGCTTTCTTCTAGATTGAGTAGCATTAAAAATGTATTAACTAATTCAACTGAAAATGAATACAGTTTGAATAGATATAGAAAACAAATCATAGAACTTGAAGAAGCTTCTTTAAAGTTTAAAATATTAGAACAAAAGTTTGGTATCATAGATATAAATAAGAAATACACTATAGAAGAGTTTATTTCATTGTTAAATAATTTAGTCCATATTTTTTCAATAAAAGATAAAATTTTAGAACTTACGGATTGGATTAATGATGCAGAATTAACATTTAACGAAAAAGTATTTTATACAGAAAGAGTAGAAAAAGACGGCCGTGCACTATTCAAGTTTTTTGAATTGTTAAGTAAACTAAACCAAATAGAATTTAGTTTCGATTCTTCGAAAACTTATACACTAGAAGAACTTATAAGTAAATTAAAAGGCATCGTTACTATTACCAGATACCAAATAAGAGAAAAAAAAGGTTATGGTGTAGAAGTTACTTCTCTAGAACAAACAAGGGGAATGAACTATAAAATTCGTATTATGGCTGGTGCCATAGAAGGTATGATGCCAGTCCCTTTTAAAACAGATAAGCTAGTAGGTAAAATAATTCAAGATTCAGAGAGAAGACATTATTATCAGGAGTACGCTCAATTTCATGAATACCTAAACAATGATGCTAAATTTTACATTTTTTCTCATGAAGAAGATAATGACGAGATAAAACTATTGAGTCAATTTGTATCACCTATAGAGTCCCTAAGTGGTGTTAATAAATATAATGAAGACTCAAACTATGATTGGCAAAATGCGATTATAAATAAAAGAGAGCTAATTCTTTCTGGATTAGAAACTGCTTCTACTTCTATAGATAGTAAAATGCAAGAGTATATAAAAAGTAAGGATTTAGAGGTTAATTCTGGATTAGAAATAGGTATAGTTTCCAATGAAATTAATCAGGAAGAATTTTCTGTTTCTAGAATTGAAAGCTTTAAAAATTACACTTATGATTTCTTTTATTCTAATGTTGTAGAACTTGAAATAGCAGAGCAGATTGAAGTGTATCTATCAAGATTGGAATTAGGAAACTTAATACATAAGTCAATAGAGGATACATTCACACTTTATAAAACATTTAATAAAGATTCAGTAATAGGTAATATAAAACCAATTGATAATAAGTATCCAATACTTAGTTTAATTGAATTAAAACAATTCGATAAAAATCCGATTATTGAGCTTTTTAAGAGCACTGTGATAGAAAAGTTAAGACTATTTAAATCTCAACATCAATTTTTCAACCTTGATGAACTTCTTTTACTAGGAGACAAGCAGAACGAAGGGATTATGATAAAATGGTTCGAGAACATAGTTGAAAGACATATAAATGATAGTTACTATATCGTTGCAATGGAATTTCCCTTCTATAAAGAAAAGTTAGGAATGATAGGAACAAATCCTTTTTTCAAAGGGAAAATTGATAGAGTAGATATTTCAACCGATTATAATTCATTTAAAATTATTGATTATAAAACGAGTGAGAGTGAAAGAGATGGATTACAATTAGCTGTATATGCTAAAATTATGCAGTCAATATTTAAGAATGGTTACGGTATAGAAGTAGAGCCAGATGGACTAATATATGATTCATTCCGATATAAATCTAATTCTAATAATCTCTTAGGTTATCAAGATATATTAGATAAACCTAAAATCAAAGGTACTGTTAATGACACCTTAATAAAACTATTAAACAATGCTATTTCGATAGTTGAAGAGCTTTATATATTAGATTTTAGTAATGTTAAAGCAAAGAGTAGTAGTCAATATGATACGAAAGAAATAAAACTTATAAAAAGGGATTAAGAATTATATTCGGCAATCCATTTGTCTTTATTTCTTATGAAATATTTTTTAGCTTCTTCATAATCATTAGGAATAATTCCTTCTAGGATTGCTTCTTCTATTTCATTTTTAATAAAACCAACTAGTCTAGAAGGATTTATATTACATATTTCCATTATCTCCTCTCCCCTAACTGGAGACTGGAACGCACGTAGTTGGTCGTTCTCTTGGACCTCTTTTATTCGAGCAAATACTACTTCATAATTCTCTAGATATTTTTCTACTTTCTTTGGGTTCTTTGTAGTAATATCAGCTTTACAGTGAATGAATAAATCTTCCAAATCACTTCCTGCAGTTGCTGCTAATCTTCGATATGCGCTATCTGTTGTTTCACCATCAACTAATGCCATTGGCCTTTGATGAAGTCTAACCAGTTTCTCTACATAAGGGTGGTATTCCATTGGTAGTTTTAGATTACGGAATATTCGTTTCTGCCATTTTGCACCTACTTCTTCATGTCCATGAAAAGTCCAACCTAGTGATTTGTTGAACCTCTTTGTTACAGGCTTTGCTATATCATGCATAAGTGCAACAAACCTCAACCATACGTTATCCGTCATTTGACAAATATTATCTACTACTTCTAAAGTATGATAAAAAACATCTTTGTGTGCAAAGACTCGACCATCTATTTCAACTTTATCAATCCCTCTAAGTTTATGTACCTCAGGGAAAATTATCTCTAATAACCCTGTATCCATTAATATATTTAGTCCTATACTTGTTTTAATTAACTCATCTGTTACACGTTCTTGAGAGATATTCTTTATTTCTTTATGTAGTTTTTTTATGGCATTGAATGAATTGGATTCTATTTCAAATCCTAATTGAGATGCAAACCTAGCAGCCCTCATCATTCTAAGAGGATCATCTTTATACGTGATTATTGGATCAAGAGGCGTTACTAATATTCTATTTTCAAGATCTTTCATACCATCAAACATATCAAGAACTTCACCAAATGTCTTATCGTTGAGTGAAGCCGCCATAGTATTAACTGTAAAATCTCTTCTTTTTATATCATCTTCTAAAGTACCTGCTTTTACTTCTGGTTTTCTTGAACCTTTTGTATATTTCTCTGTTCGTGTACCAACAAATTCAACTTGTATTTTATTAAACGGTACTAATGCTGTTCTGAATCTGGCATATTCTACAACATGTGAGTTCAACTCACTTGCTACTATATTTGCAAATTCTATTGCATCCCCTACTACAGTTATATCATAATCAGTCTTATCTAAACCTAATATTCTATCACGTACGAAACCACCGACAACATAAATCTCAAACGAATGAGAGTCCGCAATTGCACCAATCTGCTTTAAAATTCTATCTTTTATTTCTATTTTCATAAAAAAAGGCGACTCTAAGAATCGCCTGTAATCTCAAATTTTAATATAAATTACATACCTTCTGTATAAACAGCTACATCTTTAACTTTTCTAATTTCACTAGATCCATTCTTCTTTCTATCAATTGCTAATAAAGAAGAAGCATAAATCTCTTTCCAAGTTAGTCCAAAAATTTCAGTTAATTCGAATGGTTCACCACTTCCACCAAAAGTATCTTTTACCCCTACGAACTCCATAGGAATAGGATAATTCTTTACTAGTACTTCTGCCACTGCCCCACTTAAACCTCCATGAACTTGATGTTCTTCAGCAGTAACCATAGCTCCACATTTTTTAGCAGAGTTAACTAATGCATTTTCATCTATTGGTTTTATAGTATGACAGTTAATCACCTCGGCATTTATATTATGTTTTTCTTTTAGAGCTTCAGCAGCTTTTAAAGCTTCCCATACCATAATTCCATTAGCAACAATTGATATATCAGTCCCTTCTCTTAGAATATCTGCTTTACCAATGATAAATTCATCTTCAGGCTTGGTAAACATAGGTACTGAAGGTCTTCCAAATCTCAAATACGCAGGACCAACCATCTCTCCAATCGCTACTGTCGCCTTTTTAGCTTGTTCAAAGTCAGCAGGACAAATAAGAGTCATATTGGGTAATGTTCTTAAAAATGATACTTCTTCTAGTGATTGGTGTGTCGCACCATCTGGACCGACTGTTAAACCAGAATGTCCACCACCTATCTTTACGTTAGCTTCATTATAGCAAATAGAAACACGGATTTGATCAGCATTTCTAAACGCTGCAAAAGCACTATAACTTGAAAAAAAAGGAATTTTTCCAGACAAAGCTAGACCTACAGCTACTGTTGTAGCATTTTGTTCTGCTACTCCAACAGAAATAAATCTATCTGGAAATCTTTCTTGGAAATAAGAAGTTTTAACTGAACCAGAAACATCTGCTCCTATTACAACTATTCTTTCGTCTTTCTCGCCTAATTCAACTAAACCTAATCCGAATCCATCTCTTGTAGGTTTATTTCCGTAGCTTTCAATTTTTGTCATTTTATAATCTTTATCTTTTTTTAGTTTTCAAATTTGAATTTATAAATAAGATCTTCATAATTATCTTTCAAATCAGAAAACCCATCTACATCTATTAATACATGGAATCTATTTTTTACGAAAATACTAATATATCCATACGTATAATTCTCTTCCCATCTCATAAATCCAATATATCCATCTTTTAACTTTAGTTTTTTGAGGACATAACCAGGATCTTCAGAAGGTAATTCTTTAAATAGATTATAATCTGGAAAGAATTCTTTACTATAATAATCAGCAATTCTAACTTTTATTAACTTATCTTTTGACTCATATACCCCAGTCGAAGTAGTAAACCGCCCTAATCCAGACCTAGACTCACCAGAAGAGGATTTTTCAAGTTTCATATTCTTTAAGGAACTAGGATAAAAATCAAATAACCTATTAGGAGCTACTAATTCTTTCCCCTCTACTTCAATCGTTTTTTCTTTACTTATTTTGATATTAACATCTTCATTGAACTTCAAATCAGAAATACCAGAAGTAGCTTCTGTATCATTTTCACTGTTACTAATTTCTTGAGATTCATTAGACTCACAAGAAACAAGTATAATTATTAAAAACAATATGAAACTTAACTTTTTCATTATTTTAATTCTGACAATGCTGTTTCTGCTTGATCTTCATTCGGTGGATTTCCATGCCATTTATATTGATCTTTCA
Source organism: bacterium (assembly GCA_030426865.1). GTDB lineage: Bacteria > Bacteroidota > Ignavibacteria > Kapaibacteriales > UBA2268 > PGYR01. The sequence continues at coordinate 9,784 of JAUHXN010000036.1, forward strand.
TAAATGAAACTCCCTCACCCATATAGGTTTTGGCAATAATACAAGTTGGTAATCCATTGTTTTTTTGATTTTCATTAAATCTATCAAATGCTGACTGAATTTGTTTATAATCATGACCATCAATTTCGATAACGTCAAAATTAAATGATTCAAATTTCTCTTTTAAAGGGTATACAGAAAGGATATCTTTAACTCTACCATCTATTTGACAATCATTATTGTCAACTATCCAACAAAAATTACTCAATTTATGACTACCTGCTGCCATAGCAGCTTCCCAACTGGCACCTTCTTGTAATTCACCGTCACCAGTTACACAGAAGACTTTCCTATCGTTTTTATCAATTATCCAATCGGACATAGCCATCCCAACAGCAATTGAAACACCTTGTCCAAGAGACCCTGAAGAAGTTTCTATTCCAGGTAAATGCATATCTAAACCTGGATGACCTTGTAGTCTTGAACCATATTTTCTTAAAGTATTTAACTCGTCAGTAGGAAAATATCCAGCTCTTGCTAGAGTTGAGTATTGTACAGGAGCCATATGTCCTGCTGACAGCACAAATCTATCACGTTCTGACCAATCTGGATTAGAAGACTCATATTTCATATTTCCACCAAAAAACAAAACAGACATTACATCTGTAATGCCTAATGGTCCACCAGGGTGACCCGATTTAGCTAATACTAAACTTTTGATTATATCTTGTCTTATGGTTAGAGCAATTTCGTCATATTCATTATGCTCTCTAGTCCTATTTTCAAATACTTTTGAAGAAAAGTTGATTTCTAAACTCATTTTATATTTTCATTTATTAATATGTTCAAAATTAAGAAATTATTATTCTAATTCTTAAATTATAGGTATATTAGTTTTAAGAGAATTATCAACAATTGTTACCTTTTGGCTACTGGAGTGTTAATACTATTATGAAAACACTAATATTTAAATTTGCAATAGTATTATTAATAATACTAAATTCAGATATAATTTACTCACAAGAAAACGCTAGTGAGGGTACTCGATTTCTTATAGCATTCCCTCAGAATGAAAGATCAAACAGTAATGACTTTACTAATAATGTAAAATTAGCTATCTACATTAGTAGTTCAACTGGAGCAACTGTTTCATTGAAGAACCATTTTAATAATAGAGAAATAACAAGAACCGTAAATAAAAATGAAGTTCTTGCACTAGATAATTTTGAGTTGGGCCGACAAAATGAAATAGAGGAAACATCGGATGGTCAAATCAGTAAGAAAGTAATTGAAATTACTTCTGACAATTTAATCTCTGTTTTCGTTATAAATTCTAAAAATAATACTTCAGATGGTTATTTAGCATACCCTGTCTCTGAATGGGGTAATAATTATATTCATAATTCATTTTATCATCTTCAAAGAAATAGAGAAGCTCGTTCATCAGGTTTTACCGTAATATCACAAGAAGATAATACCCAGATTAAAATTATTCTCAAAGGACGTGGTGCATCTTTTGGAACCACTGCAACTGGAAATTATAGGATAGGAGATACACTTAACATTAACTTAAATAGAAATGAATCATATTCTATCAAAACTAAATCTGATTATGATAATACTTTTGATTTTTCAGGTTCACTTATAATTGGTACAAACCCAATTGGTCTAATTTCATTTCACGAAAGAACTTTAATACCACAAGTTGATCCAGATAATGGTTTTGACCATTTGATAGAAATGGTACAACCACTATCAAACTGGAGAAGTAAATTTATATCTATTGACTTCGGAAGGGAAATGGGTGACTTTTTCCGTGTACTTCCTTTAAAAGATGATACAAAACTCAATATCTCAAACTACAATGAGAATGGTGTGTTAGTCAAAACTGAGACCATTAATATTGGTTCAGGCGGTGATTTTTATGAATTTAATAATGCAAAAATTAATAGCTATAACTACGATGATGAATTAGGTATAAAAGGAACGACTATTTGGGAAGCTGATTCACCAATATTAGTCACACAATATGCATATTCTCAAGACTGGGAAAGAACATCTAGATTTGATAGAAATGACAATTATGATCCATTTATGTTAAACTTAATAAATGAAGATCAGTTCACAAATAATATAAGGTTTCTTGTACCAACATATAGTGATTTTGATAAACACAATATAAATATGATTGTTAATGTAGATCCGAATTCAGATATAAATAGTCAGTTAGAATCCATTGAATTAGATGGTTCGCCAATTTATATTAACTATCCCGCTTTAAAAAACAATAGAATAGGAAATACTAATTATTATTGGTTAAGATTTCAAATTGCTACAGGAGTTCACAGTATAACATCTGAAGTTAGACTTGCTGCATTTCTATATGGATTTGGTCCTGCAGATTCTTATGGTATGCAAACAGCATTAGGTAATCTACCTTTAATTGATACATTAATTTCTAGATCTAACTTTTTTGATTGCGATTCTTTTAATATAGATTATAGGATTAAAAGTACTTTTGGTGCTGATGGTTCACAAGGCTTTTTTACAAAAGATTATAAGTTTTTTGATTTTCGAGTTATTTCTACAGAAGGAATAAATTACAATTACAAATTATCAGATGATAGTTTGAGTATAAATTTTACAGGCTACCTAACTAACAATCCTTTTGAGAGTAAGTATATTATTACTGCCACTTCTGAGACAGGAAAAGTATTTTACGATACTGTTATATTTAGTTTTAACGAGTCTATCCCTTTAAATAGACCAACAGTTTCTAAAATCACACCTGGTGAAGAGATATACTTAACTGTTTCATTAAATGAAACTAATGATACACTCACTTTTCTTAATGACTATTTATTCTCTTTTCAATTTCATAGGGAATGGTTCGAACTACTTGATTTTGAGATACTTGATAAGTCTCTAATGAATGAATTAGAATTGATGGTTATTAATGATACGAACTATTACAAACTCTCATATAATTTACCTAGGAGTCTGATAACTTCAGGTAACTCAGTAGTTATACACCTTAAATCACTGCTTAATAAAGATTCTGTTTTTGTACCGAAGTTTTTATTATCAAGTAAAAATGGAAACGATTGTTACTTTGGAAGCAAAAGTGATACTGTAAATGTAGATATTTGTGTACATGGATTACGTACTATACAAATGGCATGGGACGAGGACTTCGAAATTAACGAATCAGTATTAACATCCAATTATAATACAGCTATTACAATTTATAACTATGAAGGAAGAGAAATAATTAGTAATTATTTGTTGAAAGAAGGACAAATAATTGATTTAAATACTCTGCTTAAAAATAAAGGCTTATACTTTATCAAGAACAATAAAAAAACAAATAGTATGCCGTTAAAATATTTTCATTTTTAAATTACTAATTAATAATCTATATTATTACTTATTATATTGTAAAATTCATTTATATTTTTACTTTTGATAAGTATGAATATCTGTATTAATTGGTAGTATATTAGATGAGAATTAAGAAAATAATTGCTGGAAATATGAGTGAGGGCAAAGTTCTTTTAAAAAAAGAACTTGGGGATGAAGCAGTAATTCTATCTACAAGAAATATTAAGAATAATGAAACTGGTAAGGATTCAATAGAGATAGTTGCCGCAATTGATGAAAAAGTAAAAGACCAACCAAGTATAGAACCGAAAAAGAGATTTAAAACAGATGAAACTAACAACGAAAATTTTAATAAACTGATTGAATCAATTAATTTTCCTTTTCTTGAATATCTAGATAAAAACCTTTCAGAAAAATATCTCTATCTTAAAAAATTGGGTTTCGACGAGACCTTTATTGGTCCAATTTTAAAATCTATTTCTAGTAAAGGTAGTTTAGATATTACGAAAGATGAACTATTAAATTCAATAATTACACGAATTAAAGTCGAAAACCTATTTCAGAAAAGAATTTCTAGAAAAATATATGGTTTTGTAGGTCCCTCTGGAGTTGGAAAAACTTCGACTTTATTAAAGTTTGCGGTCATACATAAATTAATGAATTCGTCGAATGTCTTAGTAATTGGAGCAAATAATCATAATTTTGGTGCCAATGATTTGCTTGCCGCTTATTGTAAAATTTTAAATTTAGATTTTGAAAAAGCAGGTTCTGAAGAAGAACTTAACAGATTAATAGAGTCTCAAAAAGCTTATGATATTATTTTAGTAGATTTCGATAGCAAATCAAAATACTCTCACTCCTTAATAGAAAACATACTGATATTACCCGTTAATAGTACTTCAAACCATTTGAATGAACAATTAAATAGATACAGTAGTAGTTATATTGGATTAACAGGACTAGATGAAAATTATGCAATTCAACCTATTATTGAGTTACTGATCAATAAAAATTTGACATTATGCTTTTATGCTAATGGTTCGGATATACCAGATGACATTGAGTTAGCAGATGCAAGTGGAATAAAAAAGATGATACTAAATAATGGATAAACCTACTAAATTTATAACTGTTTGTAGTGGCAAAGGTGGGGTTGGAAAGAGCTTTGTAGCTGCTAATCTAGCTAATTTGTTATCCCGTAAAGGTAAAACTTTACTTTGGGATTCGAATCTGAATTTTCCTAATCTACATTTGATTTTAGGTGTTGACCCTCCATTAAGGTTGAATGATTATATAAGTTCAAATGTAAAATTCAAAGATACTATATTTAAAGTACAAAATGATTTCGATCTTATAATAGATAGTCCTTTGAGTGACAGACAAGACAGCGAACACAGTGAGAAATTCTACGAAATATATCAGGAAATAAAATCTTTAGACACTTATGATTACGTAGTTATTGATACTATGCCTGGTGCAGGTGAATTAGTTCTAGAATCGTGTATCCTCTCGGATTTATCTATTGTACTAATAACAGATGAACCTACTACAATAGTTGATTCGTATGGACTACTTAAACTAATACTACCCTTTGTTGATTCGGATAAAATAGGAATATTAGTAAATAACGTAATTGATGAAGAAGACTATGATGAGATTATTAGTAAAATAAACCTCACTACAAATAAATTTTTAGGAGTCCATTTCAATAACATTGGGTTTATACCTTATGATAGAGAAGT
>JAUHXN010000336.1 GCA_030426865.1 bacterium
GAAAATTGTATCTGGGATATTAACGAACCGGATAGTAGATATACTAAGAGGTATAGGCGATTTGAAGTTCGAATAGGGCATATTTTTGAGGAATATGGTTTTGAAGTAGATATAGAGGTGCTCATGAATTTTATCTGGCTTGATGACCGTGGAATAAGGACTTTAACTGATACCAGCATTGACTCTCAACTTTCAGATGAAAAAAAGAAATCAATAGCTGAGATGATACTTGAAAGGTTGTCGGAACAACAAATGGTATTATTTAGAGAGAAAATCATTAATAATTTAAAGAAAGGTGTTAAGTGTGATTCTGTTTTAGGTACTCATTTAAGCCTTTGTATGCATTTAAAGATATATGAATCAGTACCTCTGATTTTAGAACTAATTAATAATAAAGAAACAAAGGATTATAACTGTTACAGTTACATTGATATATATATAGAACTAGGTGGTAGTAAGGATTCTCTAGTGTTATTGTTAGAATCCATAACAGATTATAATAGACACACTTACTCACGATTAATCAAGTTAATGCATAAAACTCATGCAGCAATAGTCAAAAAAACTCTTTGCAAATGTATTGCCGATGTTGAATCTAATGAAGAAATTAAGGTTACCGCTGCTAAATATTTATGTGATATGGGAGATGTTTCTGGTTTCGATTATTTGATTGAAGTATTAAGAAAAACTCGAAAAGCTCCTCATGAACCTCATGGTTCTATTGAGATAAACAATGTTGATACCGCATATGCTTTAAAAAAGCTGGAAAATTATATTCATTTACTTTTAACCCCGAAACCTGTATCAGTTCGTTTTTACGATTTACCCAAAGGTGTCATTCTTGAATGGCTTTATAGCTTTGCAAAGAAAAGTGAGCTGGACACTGAGTTGGTATATAATTACCTGCTTTCCTTTCAAGAGAAATTTGCAACTAAATATGAGAATCACTATGACTTATTTTGGTATGCATTTAGGGTAATTGAAAACTATAGAGAGCATGACGGTTCAAAGATGACTATAGAAGAAGCCAAAGACTATATTATGACCTATTCCTAAAAATAGGCTTTGAATAATCTAACTCCTATTTTGTTGTACCTATGTTGTACCAAAGAAAAAGCCGACCTTGTCAGATCGGCTGTGTTTCAGTGCCCCAGGGGGGAATCGAACCCCCACTCACTTGCGTGAACCAGATTTTGAGGTTGTTGAATTCTATATAGTTGCTAACCAATCGTTTATAAGCTAGATTGAATTCTCAGGAATAAATATTTAAGCTGAGCTTCTGAAGGTATTGTGTTTGTTTAGCGTAGTGAAATATAAAATTGTCTGGACATGTTTTTTCTATTTAAGAAAATGGTCTATTCTTTTATACAACGCACGTAAGCGCCAGCACCGAATTTATTTACTTTTCTTTCAATAGTGTTGTTGTAATTAAAAAGGCGTCTGAAATATATACCAGTATTGTTAACTTTGGTGCAGCTCCATGCGCTAAAAACACCTTTTGTAAAAATACCGTTCGGGTTAGTACTACCACCGTATAATGCACTAAACCCAGTGGTGTTATCTCCGTCTTTTTTTATTTGATTGCTGTTTTTATTGATATTGCTTTCCAGTTTTTTCCAGTCATCATCGCTAGGTATTTTCCAGCCTTTGGGGGCTAGCCCTCTTTTGTCAATAACTGCATGTCCGTTGTATATTTTTCCAAACTTTTCACCATTTGATTCGTCAAATTGATAGTAACACCAGGCAGGTTCTTTTTTTGCATCTGCCATAATCCATTCCATGTCGCTAGTAACTTGCTTTATCTTATCTCCGTTTCTAAATTTATCAACATCCAGGTTTTCTATTGACCATGTTTGATTGCCTATTTGTACACCTTTTAATTCTACTTGAGCATTTGCAATAAGAGTGTTGAGCAATATGGCTATTATAAGTGCAGGTATATTTAATTTTCTTTTTTTCATCGTTAAATAAATTAGTAAGCTGCAAACATATAATGGATAATAAGTGTAGGGACATGATTTATGTTAGGCGTATGCATATAGTTACTGACTGATTGAGTTCGTTTAGTAATAACTTTGAACATTATAGCGTAAACACTATAATTTAGTATACATATACACAGGATACTTGAGAACAAAAAGAATCATATTATGGAGTGTTAACTGTTTTTGCATTATGCTTTTCAGCTTTAATGTTGGGCTGGCACAAACTCCTTTTTACAAAAACTATAGTATAGAGAGTGGGTTACCGTCTGCGACTGTTTACGATATAATACAAGATTCTGATGGATATATGTGGATGGCAACAGATAACGGAGTGGCTAAGTATAATGGCAGTAGCTTTAAAAAATATTATAGTGAAGATGGTATGGGGGATAACCACATTTTTAAAGTGTTTGAAGATCGAAAAAAGAGAATCTGGTTTTTACCACAGAATGGTATGCTTTCATATTTATTCAAAGACTCTTTTTTCTCTGCAAAGAACAACGCTTTTTTAAAGAAGAAATACATTAGTAATCACCCATACTTTATTTATTATGAAAGTAGCAATGGGGATTTATATTTTGGTCAATACAGAACGCAAATACTTCAATTAGGTGCTGAAGGACATACAGAATTCTATAATATAGATAATAATATATTCTATTATAATGATAAATTATCTTAAATTACATTTAAATCTAAACCATGATCATTCATTTCATTTTAAGGAGACAAAGATGAAAAAGGTTTTAGGAATTTGCCTGGTGGCAATTCTGGGCCCAGGAAAATTGGATTTTTCTGACTGATATCAAAAGTTTCACTCTTATCCTGTATCCCCATGAGTAGAGATAGAGTTTTATGGCTAAATTTGAAATAATCTGTGTAAAAATAATGTGT
>JAUHXN010000037.1 GCA_030426865.1 bacterium
TTGGGCTGTCCATCTTTAAAATGATAGCCCTCTAACGAGCAAAATATAAACCCATCTAACCAGTCCCAATAGAGATTATTTATTATTGGGTTTAATGGACTTGTAGCGGCAAAGAGGTTAGGATTTTGGTGATTACTAATCGAATCAACTCCTAACAAGAACTTAAGTCCAATATAATCATCCTCAGGAATGTTTGGCAACTGGAACGTTACTCTACCATCAGCCATATTTATATATGCAACAGCAGAATCCAATACTATTTCCTCTCCAATACTATTGACTAAAACAAAGTTTGTCAAGAGGTAATGTAGTTTAGAAAATCTTATCTCATTTCCTGATGTATTGGTATGTATGGATACTTCTGGATCAACAGTTTCTAGACCGAAAGCATGATCAATTGTAACAATTAACGTCACTTCTTCTTTAGTCGTATCGCTACTTGTGGAATTATTACTGCAACTAGTAAATAGTAATGCAGAAATAATTACAATAGCAGTAATATATTTGTACATTTAATTATTCTCGATTTAATTTATAATAATTACTTTTTTCGAATAAGTAGTTACCTAAATCAAATACGAGCAGTTAAAGGAGTGTATATCAATAACATAAGGCCTTCGCCGAGTATCGAGATTCATTGTTTTGTAGATTGGAGTCTCAATCCTTAAAGTTGAATAAGCTTCACTTACAATAAATGAGACTATTGATAAATCAATGTTCTGAACATAAGTTGTGATTGTCAAATAATTAAATTCGTTATATTCTAATATGTCTTGACAGCATCCTTTTTCACTATTATTATTGTCAACATTGGTCTTCTCATCTACAGCTTCTTTGTTACTGCAACAAGACTTAACAACAACTATTACATTGTGGCATTTATCACATTCCTTTGGACCAAGAACACCAGGAATAATCAATGATTTCGATACATCTTCTGTTTGACCACAGATATGAGTATTAATATTGATTCCTAATGCAGGTACTAATACTAAAATTGTAATTATTATTGATAATATTTTATTTTTAAATTCCATATGTATCGAATATAACAAATAAATTAATCATTTCAAAACCTTATTTTATAATGAGTTGGCTATATACTTTATCTTCTATTTTTATGATATATATAAATATATATGTTTCTAATTCACTTGTATTAATTTGTTCTATATGGTTTAGATTGTTTAATTCTTGTCTCATTAATTCTCTGCCTTGTAAGTCTACTATTGTAATATAGCCAGGTTGATTTCCCATTTGTATTTGGATTATTCCATTATGATATGAAGAATTAAGATCTAAAATATTATTCTCAATAATATCGGATATAGCTGATGAATATTCAGCAAACCAAATATCATTTTTTTCAAATCCTACACTATTATCTTCCCATATAACATTCATTCTTTTGTCGTTCTCTATAAACTTGCAGTTAAACATAGATATATTCATATTATTATTTAGTAATAGCTTAGACGGACTGAAAATCTTTCCATCTTTTGAAGAGACTATCCTAGTTTGTAATTTATCGTTTTCGAAATTTTCATAAGTAACAATAATCTGGTTTCTAGAGTGATCAAAAGTAATGGAAGGATTTGTTCCTTCTGCTATATATGTCTCATTTCTAATAATATTATTTTTATCAAAACTACTATAATATATGCTGCCAATTGTTTTATAAGTTGAGTGTAGTATTCCATAATTATCATAGAATATAGACGGTCCCGAGACTGGACAAGAATTGATTATCCAATCTTCGAAACCAATCCTAATCGGTGTTTCAAAATTTTGACCTCCATCGAAACTATTAGCTAGGTAACTAACCCTTAAACTATTTATATTACTTCTATATAGAACTGAAACAGTTGTGTTTCCATTATTATCCGTATAAGTGTCAATAGCAGGCCAACAACACTCGCAAGCACCAGCATCGTTGTTAATTTTAGATATTATCTTATTTTTTGACCAACTATCTCCTTCATCTGTAGAGTGGGTGTACATCAACTCAGCGAATTGTACTTTCCCCTGTTCTAAATTTCTGTTATCTATTGCTACAATATGAATTCCACCATTATCATCAACTGCCATAACAGGAAAATCTTGATTGTATTTTGATTCATCATCAGAAACAACTACAGGACTTGTGAATGTCTCTCCTTTATCCGTTGATTTACAAAAGAAAATATCAATTTTAGCGTTTATTGTCGACATCCAACAAAGATAAATATTATCTCCATAACAACCCACTGTAGCATATCGTTGAAATTTTGAATTTGGTATATCAGAGTTAAAGATAAACTTATTTTTTGACCAGGTCAAACCATTATCATCTGACTTAGAGAAAAATATTTCACCTAATTTGTTATTTCTGTAGTCTATCCAGACCGTGTAAAGTGTACCCTCGTCTGAAATAGTAAGAGATGGTGATTTTTGTGCAGATTCAACCTCATTATCATTTACCTTTGTAACATTTATTAGTTCCGCCGAAAGACTAATATTTAATATTAGAAACAGTATTAAAATTTTCATTTTCTCCCTCTCAGTTATTTAGTTATTTTATTTTTATATATGATGTGTTTAATTTACATAATTATATTTATAATCCTGGATTAAAATCATACATTCTAGTACGTTATATTGTTTTTATATTACTTAATATTTTAAAATTTATTAAAAAGTAATAGTAATTTACAACAAGTAATTTGTAATTTCGTATACATAGTTATGCATTTTAGTATAAAAATATTATCCTCTTTATTATTATTTGCTTTTACATTATCAACTAATGGTATCGTAATGAATAAGCACGTATGTAGTGGAAGTGTTAAAAATGTTTCAGCATTTGTAAAAGCAACTCAATGTGAACATGCTAAAAATGACGAACAAAATACCCCAAAGTGTCACCAAAATAAATCCAATGAAAAGAAAGATTGTTGTAAAAATGACACCGAAGAAATAAAAAACAAAGAACAATCACTAGCATATAATAAACTAGAAATTATTCCTTTATTTGTATTACATGCTTTTATATCAAATTTAATCATTGCAAATGACTTGCAAAAAGTATATAGCAAACCTGCTTTATACGAATCGCCTCCGCTAATTGCCATGAGGCAACCCCTACACAAAATACACGAGCAATTCCTAATCTAAACTCCAATTTTCTTTTAAGTCTTATCTTTTTTGAAAATTATTGGAGTATTTATCGTGGTCAATTCGATCATCAAATTTTTTCTTGAGAATAGATTAGTAACTATTCTTTTACTTGCATTATTAGTTGTTTGGGGTACTGCTGTTTCTCCATTCAAATGGGACATAACAAGTACTATAAATGACCCTGTGGCAGTAGATGCTATACCTGATATTGGTGAAAATCAACAGATTGTATTCACGAACTGGATCGGACGTTCACCACAGGATATAGATAATCAAATAACATATCCACTAACAACATACTTGCTTGGTATTCCTGGTGTTAAATCTATCCGTAGTTCTTCTATGTTTGGGATTTCTAGTATATATATAATATTTGAAGAAGATATAGAATATTATTGGAGTCGTTCCAGAATATTAGAGAAACTCAATTCATTACCAAGTGGGTTGCTACCCGAAAGCGTATCACCTGCACTTGGACCTGATGCTACAGCTCTTGGACAAGTATATTGGTACACGATTGAAGGAAGGGATGAAAATGGCAAACCTACTGGAGGTTGGGATTTAGATGAGTTACGTTCTATACAAGACTTCTATGTCAAGTATGGGTTAAATGCTGCATCTGGTGTTTCGGAAGTGGCTTCAATTGGTGGTTTTGTAAAGGAATATCAAGTTGACATCAATCCAGATGCAATGAAGACTTACGGAGTTAATATTAGTCAAATTATTAATGCTGTACGAAATTCTAATAAAGATGTCGGAGCGAAAACATTAGAATTTAATAAGGTAGAGTATTTAATTCGTGGACTTGGTTACATAAAAGAGAAAAGCGATCTAGAGAATGCCGTTATTAGAGCCAGTGACAATACACCTTTAACAATAAAAGATATTGCAGTTGTGAAGCTCGGCCCTGCTGACAGGAGAGGGATGCTAGACAAGAATGGTTATGAAGCAGTAGGTGGAGTTGTTATAGCACGATATGGCGCTAATCCTATGGAAGTATTAGAGAATGTTAAAGAAAAGATTGCAGATATATCAAAAGGATTTCCTCAAAAGACCCTAAAAGATGGAACTATTTCTAAATTAGAGATTGTCCCCTTCTATGATCGTTCACAACTGATACAAGAGACATTAGGAACACTTGAGGAAGCCCTTTCACTAGAAGTTCTAATTACGATTATAGTTATACTACTTATGGTAGGAAACATACGAGCGTCTATAGTAATTGCTGTATTGTTACCAGTTGCTATTTTGATGGTATTCATTGCTATGAAATACGCTGGAGTTGCAGCAAACATAGTCGCATTATCGGGGATTGCCATCGCTATTGGGACTATGGTCGATCTTGCGATTATACTTGTCGAGAATGTGATAGAATACAGAACACAATACCCAAATAAAAAATTACTCCCTTTGATTTATCAAGCATCTGCTGAAGTTAGCACTGCTATCATTACAGCCGTCTCTACTACTATTGTCAGTTTTATACCAGTATTTATGTTACAAGGAGCAGAGGGTAAGCTATTTATACCTTTAGCTTTTACAAAGACATTTGCACTGATTTCAGCATTGATTATAACCCTATTTATATTGCCAACTATCACCTACTTACTTTTCTCAATTCGTGGTAAAAAGTCAATTAGCAGCTATCTTTTTGCTGGGATTGTTTTGCTAACAGGTATATTTGGGATGTTTGTTGTTTCCATTCTGTTTGGTCTGACTGTAATTACAATTGGGATTCTATTAGGGATATCAGCTAAAAAGCCAGAGTTAAAAAGTAAGGTTTCTTCTATTAATGTATTTCTAGTTACCCTATTAGTAACATTAATTCTCTCTAAATACTGGATGCCATTAGGTCCTTCAGAATCATTATTTCTGAATTTCACATTTGTTTTCATACTATTGATTGCAGTTCTTGGGTCTTTCAAATTGATAATTCATTATTATGAACCGATTCTTTATTGGTGTTTAGAACATAAAGCCGCATTCCTATTACTACCTTCATTGATAGTAATAATAGGAATTATGACTTGGGTCGGGTTCCCTAAAGTCTTCGGGTTTGTGAATACGGGATTCAATTCAGTAGGGCTGGATATTTCGAAGACTAGGCCTTGGGTGAATATGTCAAATGCATTTCCTGGATTGGGGTCAGAGTTTATGCCTTCATTGGATGAAGGTTCATTCCTATTAATGCCAACTTCAATGCCATATACAGGAGTTGCTAAAAACAGAGAGCTACTCCAGAACCTAGATTTGGCTGTTCAGCGAATTCCAGAAGTAGAAATGGTAGTTGGTAAAGCTGGTAGAATAGAAAGTGCCTTAGACCCAGCTCCCCTATCAATGTTCGAGAACATTATAAATTACAAGTCTGAGTATATTAATGATACTGATGGTCACCGAATTAGGTTTAAAGTTGATGATGATGGTAACTTCATTACCAAATCAGGAGATACTCTGTCTAACGAGAATGCTATTCTATACGGAATAGAAAAAGGAGAGTTAATAGCTGACGAAAATGGAGAAAATTATAGGCAGTGGCGTAAAGCTATTAACTCAACAGATGACATTTGGAATGAGATTGTTATTCATAGTGATTTCCAAGAGATAACATCTGCACCAAAATTACAGCCAATAGAGACACGTCTAATTATGCTACAAACTGGTATGCGAGCACCGATGGGATTGAAAGTTTTTGGTCCAGACTTGAAGACCATTGAGCAATTTGGGATGAAGCTAGAAGAAATACTTAGGCGAGTACCTTCAGTCAAATCTGAAGCAGTATTCGCAGACAGGGTGGTTGGTAAACCATATATTCACATTGATATTAACAGAAAGGAAATAGCACGTTATGGGCTAAATATAACAGATATTCAAAATGTAATAGAATCATCTATCGGTGGAATGCCTTTAACAACTACTGTAGAAGGAAGAGAAAGATATAACGTAAGAGTTAGGTATCCACAAGAATTGCGAGATGAACCAGACAAGCTAATGCGAATATTAGTTCCAACTCCAGGAGGAATTCAGATTCCACTTAACCAGTTAGCAACCCTTGAATATGTAAGAGGCCCTCAATTGATCAAAAGTGAGAATACTTTTTTAACAAGTTACGTCCTTTTTGACAAGAAAGATGGATTTGCAGAGGTGAATGTAGTGGAAGATGCTGAGAGTTATATCAAAGCAGCTATTGATTCTGGAGAACTGAAAATCCCTGCTGGTGTTAGCTATAATTTCTCTGGGAATTATGAGAATCAAATTCGTGCTAACAAGCGATTATCTATAATAATACCAGTAGTTTTATTTGCAATATTTCTAATCTTGTATTTCCAATTTCGATCTGTTATAACTAGTCTCATAATCTTCACAGGAATAGCAGTAGCTTTAGCAGGAGGATTTACTATGCTTTGGCTTTACGGACAGACTTGGTTTGCAGATTTTAGCTTCCTTGGTGCTAATATGAGGGGACTGTTCCAAATGGATAACATAAATATAAGTGTTGCCGTTTGGGTAGGATTTATAGCTCTCTTTGGTATAGCAACCGATGATGGAGTAGTAATGGCAACTTATTTGAGAGATAATTTCAAAGATAAAGAGATGAAATCTGTAGAAAAGATTAGAAGTTTAACTTTAGAAGCAGGTAAGAGAAGGGTTCGACCTTGTCTTATGACTACAGCAACTACTCTAATAGCATTGATTCCCATATTGACGAGTACTGGACGTGGATCAGATATTATGTTACCTATGGCCATACCTGCGTTTGGTGGGATGTTAATTGCTATAATTACCATATTCGTTGTACCAGTATTGTACTCTCTTTGGAGAGAAAAACAATTGGAGATAGTAAAATGAAAAAGATTATAATCATATTACTTTTAACTGTATTTAATATGAGTTCTCAGACTATACAAGACTATTTGAACGAAGCTGAGAATAATAACCCTATGTTAAAGGCAAAGTATATTGAATATGAACAGCATTTGCTCAATGCACCACAAATCTCTGCTTTGCCTGACCCCACTATTAGTTTTGGATACTTTGTTACCCGACCATATACTCGAGTCGGCCCACAGAATTTTAAGTTATCATTAGTACAAAAACTTCCATGGTTTGGTACTCTTACTGATTACGAACAAGAGAGTTTAGAATTAGCAGAGGCAAAAAGAAAAGACTTCGAACAAAAAAAGGATGAAGTATTCTTTGCTGTAAGAGCTAATCTATATGAGTTATACAGAATAGAGGAAGAAAAGAAATATTTGATGCAATCATCAGAATTACTGAATTATATTTATCCTATCGTTAAGACCAAAGTGGAAACAAGTTCCGCAAGATTAAGTGATCTTTTGACTTTGGAGTTGATGATTAGTGAATTAGGAACAAAGATAAATATACTAGAAATAGAAGCTAATCCATATCAAGAGGAATTGAAGCAATTACTTAATAGAAATGAAGATTCTAAAATAGTAATACCACCTGTGTTAGAAGAGATGATAAGTATTTCTGAAATGAGAGTAAGTATAATGAATAACCCTTCAGTTGAAAGACTGGAGATTTTACAAAATGCATCAAAGTATAGAGTATCATCAGCTAGTTCAGAATCAAACCCTTCAATTACTCTAGGTCTAGACTATATTAACGTCAGCGAAATGAGTGATATGTCTCTACAAAGTAACGGATTAGATATTATAATGCCAATGGTAGGAATATCAATACCATTTTTTAGCGGGAAATATTCTGCTAAAGAAGAGCAGGCAACGGCAATGATAAGTCAATATGAATATGAGCGAGAGAATCTGTTAAATAAACTCAAGTCAAAATTCGAAAGCATTCTATTTAATATCAAATCAGATGAAGAAAAAGTAATCCTATACGAAAACCAAATAGAGAAGTTGAATAACATACGTGATTTACTTTACGAAGAATATAGTGCAATTGCAAACGAAGACATACTGGAAGTAATTAGAACAGAAGAAAAGATAATTCAATATAAAAAAATGAAATTAGATGCCGAAGTATCAATTTTAAATCAAAAAGCACAATTAATCAGTATTGTGGGAGAGTAAAAAAATGAATCATAACCATAAACATCACGATCATACACAACATCATAGAATGATGATAAAAGATTTCAAACAGAAGTTTTTTATATCTCTATTCTTAACATTCCCAATATTGCTATTCTCACCATTAATACAAGGATTATTAGGAATAAATATCCAGTTTGAATTAATGGGTCTTACTTCATTTGCTTTAGCATCCGTCATATACTTCTATGGTGGATTACCTTTTCTTAAAGGATTAAAAGAAGAAATATTTAACAAAAACCCAGGGATGATGACTCTAATCGGAATAGCGATTACAGTTGCATGGGCATATAGCTCCGCTGTAACGTTTGGGTTAAAAGGAATGCCGTTCTATTGGGAACTTGCTACATTGATTGATATAATGCTCCTAGGACATTGGATTGAGATGAAATCTATAGTTGGTACAAGTGGTGCTTTGCAGGAATTAGTAAAACTAATGCCTTCGGAAGCACATCTTATTAAAAATGATTCTACTACAGATGTCAATTTAAGTGAAATCTCAAAAGGTGATTTACTATTAGTAAAGGCAAATGAGAAAGTACCTGCTGATGGTACCGTAGTTGAAGGTGAAACATACATAGATGAAAGTATGATATCAGGAGAAAGCAAACCAGTTAATAAGTCTAATGGTGACAAAGTAACTGGTGGAACAATCAATGGAAATAGCTCTATAAAAATTGAAGTCAGAAACTCTGGCGACGATAGCTATCTCAACAAAGTAATCAAGATGGTACGAGATGCACAAGCTGTAAAATCAAAGACACAGAATTTAGCTGATAAAGCAGCAAAATGGCTTACTTATGTTGCAATCTCTGTCGGAACTATTACTTTCTTAGTGTGGCTGTTAGCTGGTCAAGAACTACAATTTGCATTAGAAAGAATGGTAAGTGTTATGGTAATAACTTGCCCCCATGCTCTAGGTCTTGCTATACCATTAGTCGTTGCAATTTCTACTACTATATCTGCAAAGAATGGATTGCTAATAAGAAATCGGACAGCATTTGAGAACTCAGGAAAAATCACCTCTTTAGTATTTGATAAAACAGGAACACTAACCCATGGTAAATTTGGAGTTGATGAGATTCGCTCAACCTCAAATCTATCTAAAGAAGAATTATTATCAATCACTGCCTCACTTGAAGAAAATTCTGAACACCCTATCGCTCAGAGTATTGTAAAAGATGCAAAAGAGAAACAACTCATATTACATAAAGTAATCGATTTTGAATCTATTACAGGTAAAGGTATAAGTGGAACAATCAAAGAAAAGAATTATTCAGTCGTGAGTCCGAAATTTCTAACCGAAAATAATTTGGAAATACCTGAATTAGATATTAAAACAGAGTTAGGAACCACTGTTTATTTGATTTCCGAATCTAAAGTACTTGGTGCTATTTCGTTAGCTGATAGAATAAGAAAGGAGAGCTATGATGCAATAAAAGACCTTCAAAGCATGAACATCAAGTGCTATATGGCAACTGGTGATAATGAGAAGGTTGCAAAAGCAGTTAGTAGTGAACTCGAATTAGATGGATATTATAGTGAGGTTCTTCCAGAAGATAAAGTTAGAATCGTAAGTGATTTGCAAGAAAAAGATGAATTCGTAGCAATGACTGGAGATGGTGTTAATGATTCACCTGCTTTAGCTCAAGCAAATATTGGAATAGCTATTGGGTCAGGGACTGATGTAGCTGCTGAAACTGCTGATATAATATTAGTAGACAGTAACCCAAAAGATATAGTACATCTGTTACAGTTTGGAGAAGCAACAAGAAAAAAGATGATTCAGAATATAATATGGGCAACAGGATATAATGTAATTGCGGTTCCACTAGCAGCAGGCGTTTTATATCCAAGTATCGTATTGGATCCTGCAATTGGAGCTGCAGTAATGAGCTTATCAACTATAATTGTTGCCGCGAATGCACAATTACTAAAATTAAAATTGAAAAAAGGAAATGAATAAAATGAAAAAGTATATAATAGCAATAGTAACATTTGTCATTGGTATCGCACTTGGATGGATGTTTTTTGCAGGAGACAATGCGGAGGATAATCATAATCATTCGCAAGAATCTGTAGAGTATTGGACTTGCTCTATGCACCCAAATGTTCGTAGCCAAGAACCTGGAGATTGCCCTATTTGTGG
Organism: bacterium; assembly: GCA_030426865.1. Classification (GTDB taxonomy): domain Bacteria; phylum Bacteroidota; class Ignavibacteria; order Kapaibacteriales; family UBA2268; genus PGYR01. Next base: position 10,384 of record JAUHXN010000037.1, read on the forward strand.
AATGGATTTGATACCAGCTAAATCAGGGGGGTCGGAAGTTGATAATTCTGCGATTACTCTAACAGAAAATCAAATACGTATAGCAAATATCAGAACTATGATTGTGGGGAAAGGAAACACAAGTAGTAATACTAGACTAAATGGAAAAATTGATTTTGATGAACGTAAAGTATTTACGCAGCCAGCTCACTTTACTGGTAGAATAGAAAAATTATATATCAACTATACTGGAGCTAATGTATCAGCAGGTCAGAAATTGGCTACCATATATTCTCCTGAACTAGTACTAATGCAGAAGGAGCTGCTAAGTGCTTACAAGTTGAAAGACAAACAACCAGAGCTATTTCAATCAATCAAAAGTAAGTTGATGAGAAAGAAAATCCATCAGGATCAGATAGATAAGATAATAGCTAAAGGCGATGTAATCGATAATTTTGATGTATATGCTCATCAATCGGGTGTAGTTACTAAATTATTCATCAATTCTGGTGACCATATTACAACAGGTGACCCTATTGTAGAGTTAGCAAATCTGACCCAACTCTGGACTATTTTTGAGGCTTATGAAGGAGATTTATCTAATATCAACATAGGTGATATAATCAAATTCACAGTGCAATCTTATCCAGGAGAAGTGTTCCAAAGTACCATCAACTTCATTGACCCCATTATTAATAATAAAACACGTACAGCTCAAATAAGAGGTTCAATAAATAATAATACAGGTAAGTTGAAACCAGAGATGCTTGCTGTTGGCAATATAGTCGGAATGAGTAGTAGTCAACAACTTGTCATACCCTCTTCTGCAGTTCTATGGACTGGAAAAAGATCTGTAGTTTACGTGAAACAGCCGAATACTGATGAGCATATATTCGAAGCTAGAGAAATAGAAATTGGACAGCTCTCTAACGGTCAATATCCCGTTATTAATGGCTTGCAATCAGGAGAAGAAATAGCTGTCAATGGGGCTTTCACCATTGATGCAGCAGCACAAATAGCTGGTAAGCCAAACATGATGAATATGGATAAAGATGATGTTGAACCAATGAAAGGGCATGACCACGGTGCTGGTGAAATGAGTATTCCAAAATCAATACCTGAAAAAACTAAAATAGATTTTTCGCCTTTACTACCACTTTATATGAATCTGAATGAATCATTCGTTCAAACAGATATAGAAAAGGTTAAATCTAATTCAAAAGTCTTATCTAAACATATCAAGAATAAGATACTGAACAAAAATGGAATCAAAACTTCAGCTTATGAAAAGAAAATAGCTTCTATTTACAAATTGGCAAATCAGATAGCAAGTGAGAGCGATATAGAAAAATCGAGGTCAAATTATAGTAGTATTTCTGTACTACTAATTGATTTGATAAGCTCTACCAATTCTTATGACAAAAAAATCTATGTCTTTAAATGCCCTATGGCTACAGTCGGTGATAGTGCTGTTTGGATGAGTTATGAAAAGCAAGTACAAAACCCATACTACGGAGATAAAATGCTAAAATGTGGTTTCGTATTACGAGAAATGAAGAAAAAGTAAAACAATGTATCTAGGCTGCTACATTAAAAAAGAAATAGCTGGCACATTACCGAGTTGAAGCCATAAAGGCACTTTATTCGCTTTTTAGTTATTGAAGAGGTATAGATGAGTTCATTTAAGGAAAAAGTTTGAATGAAGGCTCTATAACTCTTTTAAATAACACATGTAACTTGTTGTATCTAGCATATTCTATGTAAATAATATACGTCATTATAAAATTCATGGCTGTGTTTGTTCTATTCAGATATAGAAATTGTTTTAACTCATATATAAACTAAATGAACATAGAAAATAATGTAATAGATAAATGAAATACATTAGATTTGCTTAATGGCGGTATCCGTAGATGATAGAAACCGCCAAATAGCATTACCAAGATAACGTACAATATAATCGTTATTATGCCTGTAATTTATTTACCCAACTAATTAGTGATGCGCGTAGGTCTTTTACAAATTCTAACTTGTATTTGTCCTCTGCCATTAATTCATCTAAGCTTATTTTTTTAAATTTAGAAATACATTCATATATTCCTAATGCTACAAGCCTATTTTTGAGTCCCTTTATATCCGAAACTAGTTTACTCATAAAGTCCTCTATATCATAATAGAGATCTTTATCACCAGTCCTAATGTCCAAATAGTCTCTTATTCTTTCCACTAGATCATCATACTCTGCTTGCATGATGTCCATGTAGTTTTTGTCTGTTACTAGTATATAGTTATTCATTTCGTATCCTTTAATTTATACACTATATATCTGAATCCAAAAACTTTGTATAATCAATTAGTAAATCTATTATAGTAGAATTATACAATGTAATGTTAATTACATCTGCTGGTGTGTTTGACTCTCTAGCTGCTAATATCAAATTCATTATATTATTTATCTGCTCTACGAAATAAGTCTCTTCTTTTATTCTATCCATACGTACATGTTAAGTGATATACTATATATCTGTAGCTGCGGCTAATTGCATTCAAAAGGAAAGAACAGTCTTACCGAACTTTGTGGAAAATTTCAAAGTCCTATCATTGAATGTTGTTGATAAATGCAACTTGTAATCAACTAATAAAAACATTTAGTTTGTTCTTAGAGACTTATAAACAGTCTAATTATAAATTAACATTGGAGATATCTTATGAAAAGATATTATGTACATAAGTACAATTCTAATCACGAGGTACACAGAGAAGACTGTAGTACCAATTTCGATTTAAGTAACATGATGTACTTAGGTATATACAGCAACTGCACTGATGCAGTTAGAGAGGCAAAAAGAACATATCCTGATGCCGATGGATGCAGAATATGCTCTTCAGAGTGCCATACTAAATAACGTCAAGTGTTATTTATAAAATTCAAATTGGGGTACTTGCATAAGTAATGGATTGAAGGATATTTGGGAACATCACAATTCAGATTATGCTAATGTTAGTACTCCATTTTTCGAATATCATAAATTATGATTTAGCAAGATTAAGAAGTTTAATAATTTAATTAACAAATTGTTAAAAAGTAAGGTAACTATAAATTCATCAAAACCTTTCAATAAATTCTGAATATTACTTATACAGCTTACAAAAGATTTACGTAATCAGCATATATAAACTCATCAGTATCATCATACCATCTTCGATTATGGTAACAGTACTCATTGGCAAATTAAACACATCACCCAAACAAGCACATTTTATAGTTTTCTTATTCAGTACTGTTTGTAATACACCTATTATGCTTATTGACATTACTACCAAAGTCACACTATTCGTTATAACTGGATTGAAATCTATTAGAAAGGCAATACCCAACGATAACTCTGTGAATGCGTATATATACCCCCAGGTTGGAAATTTCCTTGCTATAATATCATACATTTGATAGCTCTCTTTGAATCCCTTTAGATTTAGCATTTTGAAAAATGAAAATGTCATAAAGAACCCAGCCATAAAATGTCTCATCCATCTACTCAAATCTACAGTACTCGATAACATCTCGATAAGCAATGTCGCAGTAAAAATGTATCCAAAAATTAATAGAACTGGTTTATAAGTAGCAAACCATGATTTAGTCTGTTCTAGAGCTTCGTTGTGCTGTGTAGCAGATATTTTGTATTTTTCCCCGATTGCTATTTGGAGTTCCCTTATATCTATATGTTTACTCATGGTTATTGTTGCGGAGTTTTCATCTTTATTCACTTCTGCATCTGTAACATTATTGACCATCTGAAGAGCAGATTTGACTTTACCTTCACAGCTTCCACAAGTCATTCCAGTTATTTGATATGTATGTTTCATTATTATTCCTAAGTTATTCGAATATTATTTATTCAAAACTAAAGTAATTATATTATTTGGGTTTACAGTTTGATATGAATTAATTGTAAAATTCAGACTTTGTCAAGTGGGGTTCTTACATTTCTTCTTAGTGCTTTGAATTGCGTTGGAGTTAGACCTATCTCTTTCTTGAATTGATTACTCAGATATGCAGAGCTGGAATAGTTAAGTTTGAATGCGATTTCAGATAATGATAACTCATCATAAGTTAGAAGCTCTTTTACTCTCTCTATCTTTATATTGATGTAATATTTTTCTATTGTTATTCCTTCTATTTCTGAAAATAATTTGCTAATAGTAGTGTAGTTCGTACTAATGGTTTTTGATAAATAATCGGAGAGATTTAGCTTTGATTCTGAATTCTCATCATACACGAGATTTACTATAGCCGTTTTTATCTTTTCTATAATTCGTCTTTCTCTACTATCTAACAATTCGAAGCCATGTGATTGCAAAGCAATGTTCAATAACTTTAGTTCCTCGCTCCCTATTTCACCACCTAACCACACT
>JAUHXN010000337.1 GCA_030426865.1 bacterium
CTTAGCTAATACATCGGCATAAGATCTTCGAGCAGCAACAAGGAAAGAAAGCTTATCTTCTATGATTGGTCCCTCTATGGCCAACCTACTAAATATAGCACCTACGCCACCGTCAATATTGAATTTCCTGCTATTTCCTTCTTTTAACCTTACATCAAGTATAGATGATAAACGCCCACCATAAGCTGCAGGAATACCACCTTTGATAAGCTTTACATCTTTTACGGCATCAGGATTGAATACTGAAAAGAAGCCGAATAAATGTGATGAGTTATAAACTGGTGATTCATCTAATAGAACTAAGTTTTGGTCTATACCACCACCACGAACATTGAACCCAGTAGAACCTTCACCAACTGAGCCAATACCAGGTAAGAGTTGTATAGATCTAACTACATCTGTCTCTCCTAGTAGAGCTGGCATACGCGTTAGTGTTTGTGCACTAAGCTCCATAGTACTCATCTCGATTGATGTCACATTATTGTTTGCTTTTTCTGCTGTTACTAGAACTTCATCTGATAGTATATCCAATGTACCTAATTCTATATTAAGCTTAGTATCCTTATTAAGATCTATTGTTTTTTCCGACTTCTCATATCCTATATATGATGCTGTAGTTATATATTTACCTTTTGGTAGGGTGAGGGAGTAGAAGCCGTATGCATTTGTTACTGCTCCTAGTTTTGTATCTTTGATACTGATAGTTGCACCTATCAAGCTCTCTCCTGATGATTTATCTTTAATATAACCACTGAGTGTATACTCTTCTTGAGAATGTAATCCCCAAAATGGTATTATTAAAAATAACAATATTATTCGTTTCATTAAATTCTATTAGTTAGTTAATTATTTTTTCCTATGACGCTATGCTTCATAATTTGGTTTATAAGACAACTATTTTTTAATAATAATTATTTGTGATACTTAATTTAAATATAAACTAATACTATAACAAATTCATTTGGCATAAGACTTGATAGCATATAAGTATGAAAAAACTAATATTATATTTAATTGCTTTAGTAGTTTTGACTATTTCGGCTACTTCGCAAACTCTTAGGATAGAGAGAACCGATGTGGACTCTGCTAGATACGGTCATGTAACTGCTAATTTCAAATTTGGTATTGATATTTACATTGACGAACTAGAAAATGTGAATAGTGCTTCATTCCAATTGCAATGGAATTTTGGTGATTATGTCCACTTTTCTGGATATAAAATCGGTGATTTTGGCGATAATGGTACAGTTTATATAACTCCACCTAAGTTAATTCCAGGTTCTAGCGATAAGTTTATGAATGTTGGAATATTTTCTGGGACTACAGTAGGCGAAAATGATTTTGATAATCCTAAAATCCTTCATCTAGAATTTGCTGTTTCTAATAATATTCCGAATAGAGAGTCGCTTATATTTACTTTCGTGAACTTCTTCGCGACTGCTTTTGTCGATAGTAGTCAAACAAATGTAGAAGTATCAAGTGAACAATTAGCTCTTGATATACATAGCTTTATAAATGTTTGGCCTGGTGATAGTAATAATGATGGATTGGTTGATACCAGGGATTATAATCAGATTGGTCTTTATTTCGAAGGAAACTCAATCCAAAATGATGGAAGAACTTTCAAAAGAAAGAACTCAACTATTATGTGGACAGGTCAGAAAGTATTGGTCTGGGATAATGCCGATGCGACTTTCGCTGATTGCGATGGTGACGGTGTTATAACTGTGGCTGATGGTATGGTTGTATTCCATAATGATACCAAAACACATAATGAAGGAACAGGGCTAACAGGTGAAAACACTGAAGGTGGTCTAGTAGAACCTATAGATGAATCAAAATATAGAAAAATACCTGTTTTCAGCTCAGTAACTAATAATTATAGAGCTATGACAGCAAATGCGAAAATACCGGAAGGTATTTCTGTCAAAGCAGTTATCGCTGGTGATCTTTTCGAAGGCACAGAAGCTCATATTATCAAAACAGTTAATGACAATACTTTAGAGTTTACTATTGGTAGTTTCAAAAGTGATTTTGAGATAAATCAATCTGGAATTATTGCTTATCTATTAGTAGAAGAAGACGTTGATCTGATTAATCCTATAATAGTAGAAGAAGCTACAATACTGAATAATGAGAATAGATTATTGCCTGTTAGTATAATTACTGGTATAGATGCAACTGATAAAGATGATATAGCAATTTCAATTGATGTCAATGATATACGAATCACAACTTCTGAAATGACCGAAGTAGTTAAGCTATATAATATCAATGGACGATTAATTAAACAATCATCTATGAAATCGAATAATTTTACTTTTCAAAATGATTTGGAATCAGGTACCTACTTATTATTAATTGAAAATGATAAAGTATCTATAAAGACAATACAAATCTTAAAATGATTAATATTGAACAATAAGCTATTTGTTAGCTCAGCGTAAAAAGGAAGAATACCGTAAGAAGCCCTGTTTATCGGGGCTTTTTTTATTTGGCACATCAATTGTAACTAATAGAACAAAGGAAGCTAATATTCAGGATGAACTATTTTTTTCGATATATAATTGCCATTGCGGTATTCTTTGTACTTTCTGCCACAATGGTAGAGAAAGCGACTGCACAGCAAAATCAACCCCAAGGTATATCTCTACCTAAACTTTCCGTAAGTGTCGATGGGTCCAATGATAAAAATGATTTGGTTTTAACATTACAAATTCTTGGTGTTATTACTGTATTAGCATTAGCACCATCTATTCTTATAATGATGACCTGCTTTACTCGGATAATTGTCGTGTTCAGTTTTCTGAAACAGGCACTGGGTACTCACTCTCAACCTCCTAATCAGTTATTAACAGGA
>JAUHXN010000338.1 GCA_030426865.1 bacterium
CCTGATACAGACCCTGCTAACTTCCCTACACCAACTTTAATGATTGGTTCATCGGATATCGTTGGTACATTTGCAACTAGTACAGCTGCAGTTGCAGGTATTACTGATCCAGGACGTATAATTGTTGAGAATGTAACTACTCCTGTACCTTTACCAGATTACATAAATGAAGAAACTAATAATATTAATAACTATGTTGATGGTCTAGTTATCTTTGGTGGTGCTGAAATCACTGCTTCTGAAAGCTTAATCAATGATGGTTGTGTTAACGTTGGTGGTACTTTAGGTATCGGTCAACCGTAATATAATTTAGATTATTGGAAGGTCTGGTCTCAGACCTTCCAAAATCTTTTTTTTTTAATAACTTTTATAATTCAATTTCAACTTAAATGAAAAAAATAATCTACATAATATTGTTTACTTTAGCTGTACCTTTCAGTTCTGTGCTCGCTCAGAAAGGACTGATTAATAATGGTACAGGTAAAATAAATAATCAAGGTAAGATTATTATTCGGTCAAATACTCTAGACAATAAAGTGGGTGGTAAGATCGAAAATGCTGCTAATGCTGAAATTGAAATAGAGAAAGTTGCTAATTTAGTTTCTGATGGTGATATTAATAACCAAGGACTAATTGAAGCTTTCGGTCCACTTACACGTATAGCTCAACCATCTATAGATGGGACTGTCATCGTGGACAGTGAAGATGAAGATAGATATATACCTCAGATAAGCTACAATAACTTCTTACTTAAAGGCAAAGCAAAGAAAATTTTAAGTACAGATAACACTATTTTAGAAACAAGAAATTATTTCTATTCTGACCCAAATATGCCAATCGAATGGAATAGAAATCTAACTGGAATAGAAATCCATGCTCTAAACGAAACTGAACATAATGGTACTATTAACCCTACATCATTACATGGTAAATATGTGATGTTAGGTAATGCGGCTCAGAATATCTCTGGAAGTGGAAGATTTACTAATCTAGAATTGGATAACTCGGCAGGTGCTGATGTAATCAACAAAACTGGTAATACTCCTGATGGATTTCAAGTAGCACGTGAATTAAGATTAACATCTGGTGAATTACGTAATTCAACTGGTGCTAATTTTAAAATGGCAGACTCTTCTACTATAGTCCGTAATTTCGGTGGTTCACTTTCTAATGAACCAATATTCGAAGGTAGAGTAGATGTTCAGTACATAGGTACAGGTCAAATGTTAACTGGAGGAGAAATACCTACATCGGTTGACCCACTACAAGAGTTAATAGTAGAGAACGGTGGTGGTATAATCCTTAATAAAAATGCAACTGCTAATAAGAGAGTATATGTTGGTGACAATATAAAAGCTTATGAAGTAGATGGCTCAGACCAAATTACAGCAGAACATACTCTTACTTATACAGCAAATAATGACCCAGAATTTAACGGTGACACTGAAATAGAAGGTAAGTTCCGAAGAACAAACCTCTCTTATGATGGCACTAACAACTTGTTTAATAATAGAACAACTTTTGCATCATTTAGTGATCCTTCTAATCCAGATGGTATTTCTACACTTACATTTGATGTAAAACCCGGACGTCGCTGGTCGATTAATCCTCGTTTAGGTGATAAGAAAGTACAACGTACTTATGCTTTCTTCGCGGAAAATCAACAAGGTGACGATTTGGCAACTGCTCAGGCTCTGAATGTCGGATATTCGTGGAAACATGATGCTGACAATCAAGGTGATATCAAAAGTCACGAAACACCAGCTGATTTGATGGTGAAGATAGAACAATTAGTTCTACAAAGATGGAATTCAGTTGCAAATGTTTGGGAGAACAATCAAAGCTCAAGTGTACCAGTAAAAGACGGAGCTTGGTTAACTGCTCAAGCAGTATTGAATAATTTTGGTGACCACGCTGTTGGACTTTCTGCAGAAGATTACTTATACTTACTTGCTAAAGTTTTAATGGAAGGCCCATATAGAGGTAAAGAAATGGGAACAGAATTAGTTGAAAAAGGTCTTGTACCTAAGTCACCTCCAGATATGTACCCATATAATCTTGATCCTAATAAAGACTTACACGTTGTAGAAGATTTACCTCCAGATGTGGTAGATTGGATAGTATTAGAATTCCGTGATAAAGCATTTGATCCTGATAACAGACACTTTAGAACATGTTTCCTTAGAAAAGATGGTAAGATTGTAGATAAAGACGGAAGTTCTCCGGTACGTTTGTCTCGACTATCAACTAATAATTTGGATACTACTGGCGGTTACTATTGGATAGCAATCCGTCACCGCTCTCACTTGACTATTATGTCTAAAGACTCTTTATATGTCGGTCCAGCGGACAATGCAATTGAATATGACTTCTCAAACCCACTACTGTTGATGGGAGGTTCTGCAAGACCAATAGGATTCACAGAAACTGGAAGAGTAAAGTTTGGTATGACAGCGGGTAACTATCCGAATCCTGCCCTGACTGTAAAAGAGTTAATGCTCGGAGGTGATGGGATCGATGATATAAAATTCGAAGATTACAATAAGTCATGGGAATCATTCAACTTGATAAATAGATATCTGAATGAAGATTTCAATATGGACGGTATTATAACCACTCGTGATTACAATAAGAGCTGGAATAATAGAGACCAAATTAGCCCTATAAAATAATGATAAAAAAAATTTACTTTATAATATTACTTGCTCTGACGATTGGTTCGAGTAACCTAGTTTCTCAAGTCAATGACTCTACAGCTCAAGTGGAAATATACTCTGAACTTGTATCACCAGATACTTTGATGTTACAATTCAGTGCTATTAGGTTGACTAATTCATTTCTTACTAATTGGGCAAA
>JAUHXN010000038.1 GCA_030426865.1 bacterium
TTCTGTTGTCCGAAAAAGGTTTAATATGGTTGACATTCGCAATCATTTCAACATTAAGAAATTCTCACTTCTGGCTTTCTTTTTTGGGTTCTTGTTACACCTTTTCGAAGATATGCCGACGCCTGCGAGTGTTTGGGGTGGGGTTAATCTGTTTTTCCCAAGTGACCAGTATATTGGCGGATTCGGGAATATATGGTGGTGGAATAATTACGATTTGGTCTTGATTATCACAAGTGTTATTTTATTGAATATGATGATCAATTTTGTTCCTAAGTTTACTCACAAGATTAAAATAACATCAAGTATGAGTGTATTTTTGATAGGGCTTTCATTATTTTTATATCAAATAAATACAAGGCCTGTGGACTTTAGTTACTCTGGTAATACTTCAAATTTTGATAATTTTGAAGCTCAATCAAAGCAAATCCAAAAGGATATATTAGGTGAAACTGTATATGACATTATGTCTAAAATAGATGATAGAATCCCATTGAATTTCTAAGTAAAATACCGTTCATAATCCAGCATTTAATTGTCATTGTCAATTCTATTCATAAGATTAATTCCTTCTTTCTCTTTTTTCTTGATTGATATTCTAAGATATTTCTTTGCTTTATCTATTTCTCCTTTAGCAATCAATAATTCAGCATAGTGATATTCCAAATAATCTACATTATTATCGTCAAAATCTAATGCTAAATCGAAAAACTTTTCCGATTCTACTAACTCATTTTTCATCAAATGATAAAGAGCAATATTTCTATAAATGTACGAATTAATGTTGAGTTTAAAAGTCAAAGCAAGTTCATTTAGTTCTCGAGAATCTTCTATCTCTCCTAATCTTAACAAAACATAACCTAAGTTTGAAATACTATATCCGTTCATTGGGTCCAATTCTTTCGCTAGTTGGAAGTATTCTCTACTCTTCTCAAAATTATTCATTCTTAAGTAATTGTAACCTATAGATTCAGCTACTTCAGACTGGATTTTAATTGTGCTAAAACTTGTATCTATATTTTTTAATATTTCATTTGCTTCTTCGAATTCATACTTATTGTAATGTGTATCGGCTTGGTAAAATGAGTTCCATACTCTAATATCGTCAGAAGTAATATTAAATAGGTCATTTTCTTCCATTAATTCAATAGAATCTTGGTAGAATTGGTCAATGGGTTTTGGTAATTCACCTATCCAACTAGGTTTATCCAGACCAATTAATTTGGAATTATAAGCTAAACTAAATGCCATTAGTTCAAGGGGCATTTCTGAGATATATGTTTTATTAACTCTGTAATCACCGTCTTCATAACTCCTTATATCAGCTAAATTTTGTGCTAATATCACACCGAATCCTAAATATATTCCTACCAAATATACGAACATACCAGGATCGACATTGAAATCATAGTCTTTAGCAACTTCATTTAGCTTTATCAAAGAGAATTCTTTTATAAGGCAGTAAACTAGTCTATGACTCTCATTTACTATACTATTAGCAATGTGGAGTTGGTAACAATTCTCATCATAATCTAATGAACACTCAAATAGATTACCAGTCGTTTCAAATTCAACTCCATAAATATCTCGCAAATCTTCTTGAATGTCATATTTAATATTGACATCATTTAATTCTAAAATATTAGTCAAATCAATTATAATGGCTTTGATAAGAGTATTAGAACCAGCGAAAGTGTTGGGAAAGAATTCCCTAGAAAACTTGATTTGTTTGTGGTTATTTCTTTCAATACCCAATCCACTAATCAGTAATTTGAAAGTTTGGTTTACCCAGTCAGATTCTTGTTTATGTATTGTTATTTTACTCTTCTTTTTAAAACTAAAAAAGCCCATAATTCATCTTATATGTGTGTAGTTAGTATCAATTTAATGAAATTTGTATTAACAAAAAAAACAAAGAGCCAACCTTTTACAAAGTTGACTCTTGCTGCTGTTAGGTCCCGATATTTTCTTATCCAGTAACTAAGAGGAATGCAAGATTCCTCTTAATTTACATTATTAATAGGGCTTATTAGTTACTGGAGTTTTGTATTATTTCTTCACCTTCTAAAGTTAGCTTATAAATACCAGCATAAGAATTGCTAGCCGGTATAATAGTACGAAACAGCTTACCTTCGTATAATTTGAAAAATCTTTTTTCTTCCGGTTTTTCTAATCTTATTTCTCTGTATTTCTCTATTTTCAGTAGTATATTTCTTATTATATTCTGTCGCATTTCCCCTCTCAACTTTTTGTACTAAAACAAATATGTATTACTCAACCAATATTTAATAAGTGAATTATCCATAAATTCACCAGTGGAGTTAGCTATATATAGCTTATCTTTTGTTTCTTTGAAGCAGTTTACTGCCACCATATACAAAAGCATAGTTTCAGCTTTTGCATAATCAATCCTAAGAACTGATTGTATGTCATTTATAATTTTTTCTCTTCGAACGTGATTCTCAATTCCATAATTATGGACTGCATAGTTGTAGAACTTTCTTGTTAATTTCTTTGAAATCATGTAAACAATTATTAGAATTATTAATTGACTTTTGAATTAAATTAAGTATTAGTACTTAGTCACTCAACAACTTTTTTTGGTTTTGAACCACTGGTTCAGTAGATTTAACTAATTGTATAAAATACTTTTAGTTTTGAACCACTGGTTCAAAAGATTTATTGTTTTTATTTATAATTTTGAATTAAAATAAGATGAATAGTCAAACAGAATTACAACGTTTTAATCATATATTAAAATCAACAGGTAAAGCTAAATCAGAATTAGCTCGGTTTTTTGATATCTCGCCAACCGCTCTCAATAGATATATCAAAAATGAGATCGATTTGCAGAATCTAGTTCGTAAGCTCACAGAGGCAGGCTTTAGTTCAGATTGGATGTTTACCGGATTAGGCAATCATACAATAGAGTCATATAATGTAGAACAATACCTCGATTTACATAATGATTTGGATCCTGTGCTTTATAACTCTAGGATTAAAGAGTGGATTGAAAATATATTCGGATCTATATCAAATTTCGAAGTTGAAAAGAATATCGAGAATAAAGAATTACAGCATATACTTGAACATGGTTTACCTATAACCTTCGAATTACAAAGAAAAATTCGAAATGCAGGATGCAGTATACTTTGGGCAATAAGTGGAAAAGGCTCAAAATTTGAGGACAATCACAACGGGAAGAAATTAGCACGGAATAACAATGAAAACAATTAGTGTAATATCGGTACTACTCTTAGTAGCACTAAGTTTGAGCGCGAACTCAGATATTGACAGTGCTTTCGAAAGCTACCGTAAAGGGGACCACAAAACTGCAATTGAAATACTCAGAAAAACTATTTCCGAACTGGACAATAGGAAGAATAATAGTGAGAGTATCAATTTAGGTATACCAGATAATTATAGTAACAAAAACGAGAATGACTCTGCATTCAAATATAATTTAGTTACGTATAATATAGAGCAGATGAATAATGAGAATAGTAACGCAACTGTGACATTATATTCTTTGGGAATAAATTATTTGGATAAGGGGTTGACTCATCAAGCGATATATTACTTCAAAAATGCAATTGAGTCTAATCTAGACTATAAAGAAGAATTACATATAAAAAGTGGTTTTATTAATCTTGGTAATGCGTTTTCTAATATAAATTTGGCCGACTCTTCAATAAAGTACTATGAATTAGCATTAGATTTAACAAATGATGATGACAAGCAAGGAAAGGCATTTCTTCTAGGTACTCTAGGCATAGAATACTTCAAAAATGGAGACTATGATACAGCTGAAAAATACTTGGAACAATCACTCCCCTACTTAAACTCTAGCTTAAGTGAACTAGATTCTCTTTATTACTTGACAAATTTTATTGCTTTGCAATTACACAAGGGAAATAGAAGTCAAGTAAGTACTGTAGAAAATTATTACAAGTTCACCAAGATGCAAAATAAAATTTATTTCGCTGATGCGAATTTTAAATTGGCAGTTTATCACTTATCTTTAAATGAAGAAAAAAAGGCAATTAAATATCTAAATACTGCAAGTGAACTATTCATAGAAACTGGTAATATACAAAGGGCAATTAATTCAACTAATTATTTAATAAACAATTATCCTAAGCTTGCAGGCCAATTGAGTTATTCGCTTGAAAAGCTTATTAATATGCAGACTGTATTGTATTCTGAAGCATTACAAAGTGAAGTAAAGTTAAAAATGGAATCAGAAAATATAGCCGAGAATTTAAGAGATGATCTCTACTATTCAGAAATGTCCTCGTATCTAATGCTTTTAATACTAGTCAGTTTCATATCAATAGTAGGAGCAGTAGTTATAAGAATAAAATCTCAGAAAAACATAAGCCGTTTACTCCATGATTTATATGAGATAAGAGCTATTAGAAAATCAACTATGAACAACAATCTAGGTAAACTATCTAGCTATATCGCTATCAGAGATGATATACAAGGAGTAGAGGTAATCGGTAAGTTATTAGATGATGTGATACACGACTATAATAAGACAAACATATATTTGAAAAATGAGCTACTAGAGAAAAGTACTAAGAAATTGAAGTGAATTGGGATGGTTAATCCATAAGTAATAATTGAGACAGCCCATGCCTACGGCTTGGTAAGCACGTCCTTTCAATCCTCGCTGTGACAAGTCCCCTATTAGTCTCTTCTTTCTATTCGTTACATCTGAGTGATATGTCGTCCTAACTCAAGAACTGAAATAAGTTCAGCTGATTGATACGGCTACCTACTTGTAAAGCGAATTGGAGGATGTTTTCTTCACGTTTTAGATTCATAGCTGATTCGGCTATGTCCGTGTCTTCTTTGATAGAACGGTATTCGTCTAATCTAAGATTTTCATCTAATAGAAAGTTTCTTGTACTTTCTAGTCGATTTATTTTACTACCGTTCACTGCTGCTAATATGTTCATTTCGTCATATTTATCAGCAACATCTTTTTGTAGAGTGTTTAGCTCAGCTAACTCATCTGCATTTAGCAAAGTACGAGCTGGCCTTTGAGCACCCGATTGATCGAATGCAACAACATTATATATATCAATGATTTTCTGAAGAGCTTCAGTACCACCAGCACCGAATATTTCTTCTGCTTTGGTGTTTACTCTCTCTTGTGACATATCAGTTATATTAACATTAATATCTTTGTCATTTCCTTTGTACACTATAGACAATCCAGATGGATTAGTAGGTGTAGCAGTGCCTTGTATTATCTCAAAAGGCATCTCATTCAGAGTTGGATTAGCATTTTTTATATCGCTAGGAGAAGTCATATTCCCAGAAAATAGATAAGCTCCGTTGCTATCAGAGTTCGCTAAAGTTACTATGTCTTCCAATGCTCCTTTTATAGATTGGGCAATAGCGAAGTGATTATAGCCAGTACTAGTCTTTGATACATCGACTACATAATCTCTAATCTCTTGCATTTTGTCAGAGATGTTTCGAAGAGTAGTATCGGTTTGTTGCAATCTATCTAAGTTAGAACCAATTGTGTCTATGAAAGCTTCGTTTCGGCTAATCTTGTTTCTGAACAAATCAGCATCCACTATATCAGCAGTATTTTCTGATATACTATGATTCTTTTTACCTGAAGAAATACGAAGATTTTCACTGTTAACTTTGAACTGAGAATCATTAAGATTTCTTTGATAATCTCTATATATGGAATTTGTACTTACTCTCATTACCTACCCAAGTTTACAATTGTTCCTAAAACTTCATCGGCCATGTTAACTACTCTCGAAGCTGCCTCAAAGCTACGTTGGAATTTGATAAGATTTACAGCTTCTTCGTCCAGATTCACCCCAATCACAGTATCGCGTTGATTTTTCATCTGGTCTAGTACCATCGTACTATTTTTTAGACCTGTTTGCGAATCGTTCAGCATATTACCAGCTTTTGATAGCAAGTCCGAATAATATTCGCCTGGTGTTCTGTTATTAATGAAGTTTATATCATCTGCCAAAGCTGCAATCTGCAACCCGATTTGGTTATTGCCACTTTCCCCTGCTACTGATGATAGAGGTATATTATCCGAATCATTTAGGATAACAGCGTTCACCTGTATTGATAGCGCATCGGCATCCGTTGGATAAGGCACGAAGAATGAACGCCCCGGAGGTACAGCTCCTGTGTCATTTAATCCGAAACCGCCAACACTTGCCATATTAACATTAGCAGCTATTTCCTTGGCAAGT
The DNA here is from genome assembly GCA_030426865.1 of bacterium. Lineage (GTDB taxonomy): Bacteria > Bacteroidota > Ignavibacteria > Kapaibacteriales > UBA2268 > PGYR01. The sequence continues at coordinate 6,243 of JAUHXN010000038.1, forward strand.
TCATTTATTGATTGAGCAATTGAAAAATTACCACTTGTATCATCTTTATCTAAAGTCTCATTGTAATGCTTCATCTGTGCTTCTAATTTTCCAGCACCTGGATTGATTTTATTTAATACATTACCTTGTATGTCTGTAGTATAAAGCCCTATTGTTCTCTCATTAGTAGTGCCATTTGTCGTTTCTACTAACTTCAATTCATTTAGACTTTTGCCAGTTACTAAATTAATACCGTTCATATAAACATTTACAGTACCGTCATTGTTTTGACTAACATTAGTTTTTCCATATTCAGCAAGTTGCTCTATAAGAACTTCGCGTTGATCTACCATATTCAAATCACCTTCTAGAGCTGAATTATGATTATCTGCAATTCTCGAATTTATCTCTGCTATTCTTTTGGCTAGACTGTTTACTTCTTCTACATTATCTCTAAGCTTAGAAAGAACGTCTATTCTAGCTTCTTCGAAGCCTTCAGCTAGTTGATGAAATTTATCAGTCATATTCCTAGCGCTAGATATTACTTTCTGTCTATAAGCCGATTTATCAGGATTAGAAGCAAGTTCGTCCCAACTAATAAAAAAGTCTGAGATTAGACTATTCAGTCCAGTTTCAGATGGTTCACCCAATACACCTTCTATTCGTTTTAGTATTTCTTGGTCAGCTTCATAACCGGCATTTCTAGTTATAGAGTTTCTTATTTCTTTATCAAAAAATTCTTCTCTAAAAGACTTTAACTGATCAGCTATTACGCCAGTACCAACGAAGTTACCTGCCTCGTATTTAGAATTGGCAGTTGCCAAATCTGCTCTTTTACGAGAATACCCTTCTGTATTAGCATTGGATATATTGTTAGATACAACCTCTAATCCGTAGCGTTGCGCTAGAAGTGCTGATTTACCTATTTCTAATGTAGAAAAACCCATATTTATACCTTCACATCACAAACTTTACGACCATTTCTACTATTCAGAGTCGAGATTATATTACTTACACTATTTTTTGCCCTATTCGATAGCAACCTATTAGTAGTGTTAACTTCTTGTAACTCTGCTACTATTTTCTTCATAGCGATTCGTATTCTACGAAGATCTATTTTGTTTTCGCCTTCCACAGTTTTCTCAATCTCAGATAGACGTAATTGAGATGCCTCTACTCTGCTAATAGATAGTTTGGAAACCATATATCTCAATCTTCTTTCTTCCATTTCTTTTAGTTTGGCAGTTATAATATGCTGATCCTGAGATATTTTCTCTACCAAATCTTGCCTTTGTGACATTAATGCTTCTCTCAATCTATTAGATAGCATCAGCAATTTTTCAGTCAGCTCTTTTTCTCTTTTCAGAAAATCTACAAACTTCTCATCCATATTATTCTTCTCCTAGTGCCGAATTGTACGACAATACTCTACTCACATATTTTCTTGTTTCATCGAATGGAGGTATTCCATTATGCTTCTCTACATTTCCTGGTCCAGCATTATATGCCGCTAAAGCCAACTCCAAAGACCCATCAAATTTATTGAGCATCTTATTCAGATAGTTAGTTCCACCAAGAATATTTTCTTCTGGGTTGAAGGAATTATTGACACCCAAATCACTTGCTGTACCATCCATCAGCTGCATCAATCCTTTTGCACCGGCAGGTGAAACTGCAGTATGGTTACCTGCTGACTCTGCTGCTATAACTGATTTAATCAAATTCTTAGGAATACCATATTCCTTCGATGCTTTATCAATTATATCATCGTATTTTGAGATTTTTTCGGCAGCCGTATCAGATATACTAATAGGTCTCAATTGCTGAGGAGGAACTGAATAAGAATTTCTAGAAGGAATATTCTCGCCCGTCATTTGCTTGTACATCATCTGAGCTATTCCCATACCTCTACCTTGCTTTGATATATTATCAGCCAGATTTAGTTGAGCCATCTCTTGCATAGTATTTCCACCGAAGCCCTCATCATCTTTTTCTTCTAACTGTGCATTTTTCATCTCTTTGAGCATCATATTCACAAATATAGATTCGAACCCCCTAGAGGCCTGTTCTATTTTAGATTTTTCTGCTTCACTCATTTTTGATTTATGAGTTTTACTTACATTGTCGAACGCACTCATTTTGCGTGCAAGCTGTGCTGTCTGAGCCATGTTACGGCTTTGACCTGTATCTAAATCTATACTCATTGTATTATCAACTCCCCTTGTAATGAACCAGCTTCTTTGAGTGCTTGAAAAATAGCAATCAAATCTCTAGGCTTTACTTGAAGTAAATTTAATGATTCGGCTATACCAGCAACAGTTGGATTTTGTACTTCCAGAGCTCTTGCTTGATTTATTTCTTCTTCAGTTTCTATTATTGCAGTTTCAGCATACCTTGGAGGAAAAATAGTGAAAGGAGCAGGTTGTGGAACTATAACTTGTCTTTGGATAGTAATATCCAATCCACCGTGAGCTATCACAGATGGAAGCAATTCGACATTACCACCAATTACAATAGTACCCGTTCTTTCGTTTATAACAACTTTCGATGTAGCTTCTAGATCAACATTAAGCGCTTCTATTTGAGCGATTTTCATAAGCTGTTCGTTTCTCTCTGAAAAGCCTGACAAATCAACTTTAATAGTAGCACCGTCTTCTAATGTAGCTTTACCATCTAAATCAGCAGAAGCATTAATAGCTGTCATTACTGAATTAGCTACTGTGAAATCCGGTTGTCGTAGAATAACCCTCATGCTTGAGGCATCAGCCAGACTCTGCTCTACTTCTTTCTGAAGTATCAACCCGTTTGGTACTCTACCACTAGTTACGAAATTCTTAGATACACGACTACCGAAAGCACGTACATCATATCCACCTACTGAAAGTGGACCTTGTGCATTACCAATTATACTACCATCAGCCCTTGAAAGTGGTGTCATTAGTAATGTTCCACCTTGTAAAGAACTTGCATCACCCATAGCTGAAACCACTACATCAATCTGAGAACCTTTCTTCATAAAAGGAGGTACAGTAGCAGTAACCATAACAGCTGCTACGTTTCTTGTCCAGTTATTCTTTCTATCTACTGTTAATCCGAAGCGCTTTAGCATATTGATAACAGATTGATTAGTATAAGAAACCATTCTATTATCACCAGTTTGATTTAACCCAACGACTAATCCGTAGCCAATTACTTGGACTCCACTTACACCTTCGATGTTCGCTATATCTTTGATACGCGCTGCTTCGAGGTTCATCAGTGGAATTGTCAATACTATCAATATGTATATTATAATTTTTTTCATATCAGAATAGCATCCTCAAAAATTTTGTAATAAGTCCTGGTTCTTGATATTCCGAAACTGAGCCATCACCATCTATTAATAATGTCAAATCTAAAATACTATAAGAATAAACTGAGTTATCTGGCCTAACATCTACTGGTCTAACTACTCCTCTGATAGTAACGTATTGAGTTTCACCATTGACTTTTGTAGTACGTTTTCCTTCTATTATTAGGTTGCCATTATCTTCTAAGTCTATTACTCTAGCACTTAACTTCGAGCGAATTGATTCGTTCCTAGAAGTAGAACCATCACCTCTAAAATCTGTAGATGAACCCAATGATACGTCAGCAGAAGTATTTGTCGATCCAGATGACACACCAAATCCAGCTCCAACAGAAGACTCACGTCCGTTGTCAGTACTAGCAGAGTTCCCCGCCTTCGTATCCTCCACTATCAATACAGTCAAGGCATCACCTTTACGGAATGCTTTGAAATCGGAAAACAGAGAATTAGAACTGTTTTGTACGAACTGTGCTTCCAAACCGAAAGCAGATAGTAACATTATTGTAATTATTAATGATTTCATATTATTCACCAAGAATCAGTTCACCTGATTCATTTAATTTACCAGTTAGAATTTTTTTACTATTATCACGCTTAACTTTGATAGATTCTCCAGCTCTACCATCCTGTAGAGCAGTACCAAGTCCACGTATAGTTACAGCTCCATTCGTAGCAATTACAACTATTTCCTCACCACGTTTTACAGTAACATCGGGTAGTGTATTGAAAGATGTAAAAGACTCGCCTTGATAAATTGATTTCGTAGATACTCTACCCACTGGGTTTATATAATCTTCTAATTTTTCAAGCTCTACAAATTCACTTGATTTGACAAGCATACCACTAGTAATAGTAGTGTTGTCTGGAATAAATGATTTTGATTTGAATACATTGATTTCTTTTTTCACTATATAGTGGAAAGTCTGGCTTTTCAAAACTTTGTCATTCGATACGAATTCTAATTTCACACCATTATTATATGCAGTATATTGCTCATCGAATACAGCCTTTACTTCATCATCTCCGATATTTATATCAGTGAACTTTGATAAAAAGTCAATCTGATAATCATTTCCATATTTCTGAATTAGAAATGTACGGCATGCTTCTTCGATTCTATCAGCAGAAAAAGTCGCTGCATTAATTTGCATCGACATTGATATAATTAATATGACTAGAATTGATTTCATATTATCGTTTTAGGTTAACCGCAGTATTTAGTATTTCATCAGCTGTTCTTACCGATTTCGAATTAAGTTCATAAGCTCTTTGAGCTGTTATCATATCCACCATTTCCTCTACCACATCTACATTTGAGCTTTCAAGATGACTTTGGTATATCTCGCCAGTATTATTACTTCCTGGTTGGTAAAAGATAGGGTCGCCTGATGCTGGAGATTCTTCGAATAGATTATCGCCTATTGCGCGTAAACCAGAAGGATTAACAAATCGAGCTAATTCTATCTGACCGAGCGTATCGAGGTCAGTGCTTCCCTCTGCATAAACACCCACTATACCATCACGGCTGATTTGCACTTCTACTGCATCAGCAGGTATTTGGAAACCAGGGTCTAGGTAATACCCTTGAGTATTAACTAAGCTACCATTTTTATCCATTTTGAAACTACCGTCTCTTGTATAAGCTCTGGAGTTATCTGGCTTTTGGATAACGAAAAAACCATCACCAACAATAGCCATATCGAGTTTATTGCCAGTAGAAGTTATATCGCCTTGCGTGAATTGTTTTTTAGTAGCCGAAAGCTGAGTACCACTACCTATCTGAACTTCGTTAAGTGGCTCTACTCCTACTCTTGCACTGTTACCAGCAGGTTTTAGTGTCTCGTAAAGCAAATCTTGGAACTCTGGTCTAGTTTTCTTGAATCCAGTAGTATTTACGTTTGCTATATTATTCGAAATTATCTCAACAAATTTTTGCTGAGCAGAAAGCCCTGTGGCTGCGGTTCTTAGTGTCTTGTCCATTTGATACTTCCTGTATGTTGGATCAATTTATTTTCTTAATAATTAATAGTATTTACCTAATGAAATAGATTGCTCTAGAGTATTTTCATTAGTAGTAATTACTTTACTCCCTGCTTCGAACTGACGTTGTAGATTAATCATTTCTACCATTTCGTCTATTACGTTTACATTGGAGTTTTCTAACCAACCCTGTCTGATACTAACTCTGTCGTTAGTTAACAGTTGGTATTGATTATCGTCTGTTAAAATGAAGTCTGAAGATGATACTTTTTCTAGTACAGCGTAACTATTAGTATCGACTATATCCAGATTTCCTTGGCTAATATTGTTGATGAATATTTCACCAGAATTATCTATTTTCACTTCAGCTTTTCGTGTATCAGAGTTGAAGCTATCACCCTGTAAAGTCCCGTACACGTTGATTCTGCCACCATTTGCGATAAGGTACTTACCATTAGCAGAGATAACGTCACCTTCTTGATTAATTTTGAAATTACCAGCTCTTGTCAAAAACTCTTTCCCCTGCTCATCGTTTAGTAAGAAAAAGCCTTCACCATCAATAGCTATATCAAAGTCATTGCCAGTTTGGTCATAACTTCCTTTTTTAAAATCAATATAAGATCCTATTGGTGGGTCGTTTTGTTCAGCACTACCTGCTACGTTGTAAAGGTTTGCTTTTGAGTCTAATAGATTTCTCTCGAACACAGAGTCTCGCTTAAACCCTACAGTTGAGGCATTCGCAATATTATTTGATATTACTTCTAATCTGGTCTGCTGGGACGTCATACCCATTGCAGCTGTGTATAATTCTTTGATCACGGGAATCCTTCCTAATCAATTTCTTCTATTATTTTCCTAATTATAGCCAAATCGTCTTCCTCTGATTTGAGCTTATTGGACAAAGTTTTTATCAATTTCATCAGTTCTTCTCTTGAACTTCCGTCTTTCTCACCTATTTGGGCTAATAATTTTTCGATTACAATCTTTTTATCAATGCTACTTTCAGCACCATAAGCCCTTAGGAAATTGTTAATCTTTTTATCCATCTGATTGTTCTGCAATGTATATGCCAAATCTTTTCGACACATACACCTTCACTATGTAATTAATAATATAGTGTAAGTTAGGAATATTTCAACTAATGAGCAAATGGAAAGTAAGATGAATCAAATTTGTACAATATAAGCCAATAAGTGTTAAAATTAGCCACTTATGAAAATCGTAAAACTTTAACTGGTTTAATTTTAGAAGAAACTATAGATGGTATTATCACAACAACTGCTGAGATTACTACTGCATTAAATATCACAACAAAATAGTGCCAAGGATTGATACTAATAGGAACAGTATCTAAAAAATAAACATTGCTATCGAGAGAGATGAATCCATATTGCTGTTGCAACACTGAAAGTATTAGCGCTACTATTCCACCTGTGATAGCTGCTTTAAAAGCCAAGCGAACCCCTATAAAAACGAAAATCTTAACAATGTCAACAGAAGGCATTCCTAACACTTTCATTATTCCTATTTGTCGGGTCTTTTCTACTATAAGTATTAACAACATAGTTACTACATTCAGGACTGCAACTATAGTTATAATCCCAAGTACGAGTGGAATTGGTTCTTTTTGAACTTGAATCCATATAAGTGCAGAGCGCTGATAATCAAATACATTCTTTGCCATATAAGGAAACTGCAAGGCATTTGCTATTTCATCAGTGTTCATTGCTATTTTACTCTTATCTTTAACTGCAATTTCCAATCGAGTTGCATTATTATCTGCTATATCGAAAAAATTATGTGTTGTTTTCAAAGGAGCAATAATTATAGAATTGTCGAATTCTCCTAGTCCAGTATCATAAATAGCAACTATTTTGAATTTAGATATTTTTGTTTTGGGAACTGATTGTTGCTCAGTGTCAATAGAATATAATACTACATTATCTTCTAATTTGTATCCCATTTTCTGAGCTACTTTTTCGCTAATAATTACCTCTTTTGCACTATCGGAGCTAAAACTGAAATTCCCGCCCTCTATGTTCTGTTGGAAATTATTTATATCATTTTTATAATCTATTCCTTTAAGAATGAAACCGTCAATATCATTTTTTTTACGAACTATTACTGGTTTTTCTATTACTTCTGTTATACCTTTTATATCAACATTCGAAATGTCAATTTTATCTTTACTAACATAACCACCATTCATGCTGACAATTGAAATATCAGATGTGAATTTGGCAGTTGTTTCAGTTAGCATATCTTCGAACCCATCTAGTATAGACAGTGACATAATAAGAGCAAAACTACCGATAAATACCGAGAAAAAAGCCGCCTTAGTGGTGAATTTAATTATCTTGCCACTACCTCGAGTATTGTGGAATTTATCTATAAAATATTTGATTTGAGTGAATTTCATATTCATCAATTTACGGAATAAATGCCAATTGATGACATTCGCTTAATCAATCGAATAAAAGCGATAGAAAATAAAAAAGCCGACTGTATGTATAGTCGGCTTTAAAAATCATCTTTTTTATTAAGAATCTATTAGCAGTTTACGAAAAGATTTAAGCCATTGTAGAATAGCTCCGCACCTTTATCAAAACCAGCTTTGTACTCTTCTTGGTTAGCATACTTTTCTTTTAACGCATTACCATACTCAATATGCTCTTCTTCTTTCATGTGCTCGTCAAAGTATTTAGTCTCATTTTCTTCGAAACCATAAAACTTTAAAAGACCAGCTTTTTTAGTTTCTGCAACTTCTGGTTGTTGAGTTTCGAAGGCTTGTACTGCACCTAAAAGCTCACTAGGAGTCATTTCATTCAAAGACTCAATGACTTCACTCATACGAGGGAAATCTTTAGTTGCAGGCAATTTGTGAGACCAATCGGCCCAAAGTGGAATATGAGACATTTCGTCTTGTACTATATCGGCAGCTTCAATTGTATTTTGGTTGAAGGCCTTATTTATCTTGTGCCAGTATTGTGGCATTAATTCTATAAACTCAGTATAAGATTTGTGATACTTAGCTAATTGCTCTTTCGTAACAGTACCTTCTGACCAAGATTG